>CAZZVF010000112.1:0-8853 GCA_964657355.1 uncultured Buchnera sp. | reverse complement strand
GCCCTGTCCGGCGAGCTCACCCAGTCGGAGCGGACGCGCGCCTTGCAGGCCATGCGCGACGGCCAGGCGCGGGTTTGCGTCGCCACCGACGTTGCGGCCAGGGGCCTCGATCTTCCCGATCTTGGCCTGGTGATCCACGCCGACCTGCCCACCAACAAGCAGACGTTGTTGCACCGCTCCGGACGTACCGGGCGCGCTGGTCGAAAGGGCACCTGCGTGCTGATCGTACCGCTCAATCGTGCGCGTGCGGCGGAGGCGCTCATTGCCTCCGCCGGCGTGCAGGCGGGCTGGAGCGGCGCACCGTTGGCCGAAGAAATCCGCGCCCGTGACGGGCAACGCCTGCTGCAGGACCCTGTGCTCACCGACGAGATGACGCAGGAAGATCTCAGCCTGGCACGCGCGCTTCTGAAAGGGCGCACTGCGGAGGACATTGCTGCGGCCCTGGTGCGGCTGTATCGTGCTCGCCTTCCCGCGCCTGAGGAAATCGCCGAGCAGGCGGCCTACCAGCCGCGTTCCGTTCGTCCGCCGAACGCAGAGCGGCCTGCCCAGACGGAAAAGACGGTGCGTTATGCGAGCGGGCCGATGGCGTGGTTCAGCCTGAACGCCGGCCGGGCGCAGAAGGCCGATCCGAAATGGCTGCTACCTTTGATCTGTCGCATGGGTGGCGTCGAAAAGGCCGACGTTGGCGCCATACGCATCCTGGATACCGAGACACGCTTCGAGATCAGCCAGGCTGCATCGACGGAATTCCTGGAGGCGGTGGCAAACGCCGGCCAGGATGAGGTTCGTATCGAACGCTCGAGCCCGCCGCCGTCTGCTCCGAGGCGGGAAGCGGCCGCGCCGAAGCGATTCGTGAAGACGGCCACGTTCAGGAAGCGCAAGGCGAGCAACGGCTGAATCAAGCGAGCGCGATCAGCGCCTCGCGCAACAGTTTGCGCCGCATGGCGTCGGCAAAGTCGCTGTAGCTGGCACAGGTCTGGGCGAAGCAACCCGGGCCGCCGATGATGTCTCGGGTTGCCGTCTCCAGCAGGTCAGGCTCCTCGTGCAACACGCAGAGCGCGTTGATCGTGATGCCATCCGCCACCATCCGGTTGCGCACCGACCCCGGTGAGGTGCCGGCATTCGCCCGCCCATCGCCGGCGACATCCACGATCCTGCGAGCGGCCTGCGCAGGGAGGTTCCGCAGCAATGCGTCGGCCGCGTTCAAGGCGTCTCCGACAGCGGTTAGCCCAGGTTTCAGCACGCGCGGAATTGCCTCGATGCGGTCGGCCAGGGCGCTCACCTCCGCGGCATTTCCAACCCGCGTCCAATCCACCGCGACGTCCTGCGAGGCGGGATCCGAAAACAGCAGCACTGTAACGAGGCTCCCCTTCGCCGTGAGTGCCGCGGCGACCTCCTTGTCGCGCAAGGCGGCTGCCATTCCTCCTGCGATCAGGCCGAACTCCTCGAACGTGACGCTCGCCGATGCGTCGGCTGCGAGAACGAGGGCGAGGTCTACGCTCTCCATGATGCTTCATTCTCCCGCTAGGCAGTGTGGCTTTCGTTTCTTGTTCTTGCTAACGTCGTTGGCAGACAAAGGTGGCCTGCAAAGGCTGAAACGGGAACGCGGTGCAATGCCGCGGCTGCCCCCGCAACTGTAAGCAGTCCTTGTCCGCCCCTCATGCCATTGCCTCGCGGCGAGAAGGTTGGGGCGGGTCGCCAGTGCACTGCACCGGCGGGACGGTGAGCCAGGAGACCGGCCTGTGTCGAGACTGCGCGCGCGCGTCGGGCGGGGTGCACCGAAGCAGTGGGAGAAAGACCCGCAGGCGGCAATCGCCGTTTTTGAGGCAGCCATGCAGCGCATGGTTGCGGGTTGGAGTCTCGTCATGCGCGCCGTTGCCGCTATGTCCTTTGTCGCGTTGCTGTCGCCTGTTGCCGGGCTGGCGCAGAACGTTCCCGATTCGCCCGAAACACTCGTCGTCACGGCGACGCGGGTTCCGACCGCGGCGGATATTATTCCTGCCGGCGTCACCGTGATCGACCGCCATACGATCGAGGATCGTGGCTATACGACTCTGGTGGACGCGTTGTCCGCCGTGCCCGGGTTGCGCGTCGTGCAGTCGGGCGGCCCGGGCAGCGTCGCCAGCGTGTTCGTGCGCGGCACCAACTCCAACCAGGTGCTTGTGCTGCGCGACGGCGTTCCGGTCAACGATCCGGGCGACCCGGGAGGTGCGTTCAATTTCGGCTCGGACACGCTGCAGGATGTGGAACGCATCGAGGTGGTGCGCGGCCCGATGTCGAGCCTCTATGGATCGGGCGCGATCGGCGGCGTGATCAACCTGATTACGCGGCGCGGCCACGGTGCCGCGCATGGTCACGTGACGGCCGCCGGCGGAGCGCCACGCCAGGGGTTGTTGCAGGGCGACGTGTCGGGTGGTTTCGGGATCTGGGACTATGCAGCCAGCGCGGAAGGTCAGTCGATCAGCGGTTACGACCAGACACCCGCTCGGCAGACTGCCGTCTATACCGGCGAGCGCGACGGTGACCGGTCGAAGCTGGCGCAAATCGAGCTTGGCGCAACACCGTTCGACGACACGCGTTTCTCCGTGCTGGTTCGCGCACGCGATGCGAAATACGGCTATGACGACCAGGGCGGTATTGCCACTTTCGACGGCGGCAATGCGGCCGGATACGACTCCACGTTGTTCGGTCGGCTCGGCGCCACGAGCACCCTGTTTTCCGGCGCATGGAACACGAGCCTGTATCTCACACGGTTGCAGAACGACCGTCGTTATACCGTGACGCTCGACCCGTTCGACCCCAACCAGGACGAAGGCGACAGCCGCTACCATGGACGGCGGACGGACGCGCAATGGAACAACACGGTTCATGTTCCGGACATGGACTTTGCCAAAGCGACCAGCCTGACGTTCGGTTACGAACACGCTTCGGACAGCAGCCATACCAAGGTCAACACGGATAGTGGCGGCTACATCTATGACAGCACGACGATCGCCCATGCGGACGCGGATTCAGGCAATGCCGGGGTGCAAACCACCTTGTTCAATCGTCTGGCCGCAACCGGTCAAATTCGGGAGGACGCGACGACGATCGCCGGCGATGCGTTCACCTGGCGGCTGGGCGGCGTGTTCGAACTTCCCGAACTTGCTTCGCACATCAAGGCTTCCTACGGCACCAGTTTCCGCGCGCCGGCGTTGTTCGACCGCTACGGCGTGGACAGCACGGGCTATGTCGGCAACCCGGACCTGCGGCCCGAGCGTGCGCAAGGGTGGGAGGCGGGCGTCACGACGGATATTCCCTGGGCCGGCCGGAAGGATGCGGCGAGCGTCACCGTGACGTATTTCGACAACCGGATCCATGACCTCATCGAGATCCAATATGCCCCGGATTTCCTGTCGAGCACGTCGGTCAACATCCAGAGCGCTCGCACGCATGGCGTAGAGGCCGTGGTGACATTGCGCGCGTCATCGTGGCTGCAGGCCGACCTCGCTTACACCTATACTGACGCGCGCAACCTCGACACGGGAACTAAACTGCTGCGCCGGCCCGAGGACCAGGGCTCGGCCAACCTGCGGATCACCCCGTTTGCCGGCTTCGTCATCGCGCCGGAACTGCTATACATTGGACAGGCCGAAGACGTGCTTTACGATGATTTCGGCAGCTACTCCGGGCAGGGATTGTCACGCAGCGGCTTGATCCTGAACTTCAACGTTTCGTGGCAAGTGACGCCCGTGGTGCAGGTGTTCGCCTGGGCGAAGAATATCGGCGGCTCCACCTTCGAACCTGCGAACGGCTACCAGATCGCCGGGCCTTCACTGCTCGCCGGGGCACGGTTCGGGTTCTGAAGCTGTATTGACATCGTTGCGGGTCCGTTAGAGGCTCGGCTGCACATTTTAGGGCGTATCCCGCCATGCGCATGTCGAGCTTCGAGCGGTCCTCGTGGCAATTTCAGCTTCTCGCGGTGGGGTTGGTCCTGGTGACCCTGGCGCCACCGGCCAAGGCGGCTTGCAGCCTCGGCATGGTGGCTTCCATGCCGCTTCAATACGAGCGCGGACATTTTATGTTCACCGCCGACATCAACAATCACGACGCAAACCTGGTGTTGGACACAGGCTTCTTTGCAACGACGATCAATCTGGCTTCCACCGGCAAGCTGGGTCTGCGGGTCGGGGAAGTGGGAGAGGTCTATGGCATTGGCGGTGTTCAGACCCTGTATCGCGGCACAGCTTCGCGCATGCGTTTTGGCGGCCTCGACGCGGACGGGATGGTGCTCGGCGCCTCCAAGCTCTGGGATGGGAAGCGGGCAGGCGACTGGGACGGGTTGTTCGGCATGAACATGATGGCCGCCTACGACATCGATCTAGATTTCACCGGCCGCAAGGCCTCCTTGTTTCTGCCGCAGGGCGATTGCAAGAAGCCGGCCGTGACGTTGCAGCAGCCGCTTTACACCGTTCCCCTGCTCTCCATCGTGCACGACCGGCAGACGGCACTCACCGTCCTTCTCGACGGCCAAAGGATGAAGGCAGTGCTCGACACAGGCGCTCCCCGTACGACCATGTTCAGGCACTCGGCGCAGCGGCTCGGATTGGATCTGTCCGGGCTGACGGCAACGGACACCCCAATCGTGCGTGGCGTGGGAACGCTCGACGTTCCTGCCATCAAGCACGCGTTTCCGACCGTCACGATCGGCAGCCTGGTGTTGCACAACATGCCTGTCGACATCGTGGCGCAACGCAACACGGGCATCGACCGGCATCATACCGGCTCGTTGATAGAATCCGATGTGGACGATGCGAATGGCAACACGGCGGACGGCGACGAACCGGGCGGCGAGGACATGCTGCTCGGCGCGGATTTTTTGCAGGCCGTGCACGTCTGGATTTCCCATTCGTCGCAAACCCTGGTGATGCAGTATCCGCCGAAACCTTCGCCCGTGATCAACTAGTCCGGCTTCGGGCTTAGGCGCGATCAGTAAGGTTTTCGCTGGCGCCCGGTACCCACAGCACGTCGCCGGTGCCGTTGCCGTTCAGTCTTCGCCCGAGTACGAACAAATGGTCCGACATGCGGTTCAGGGCGCGGACCACTTCGGGGTTCACCGGCTCCTCGCGCGCCAGGCGGACGACCAGCCGCTCGGCCCGTCGCACGCCGGTGCGTGCCAGGTGAGCGTAGGCGGCCGCGGGAGTGCCGCCCGGCAGCACGAAGCTCTCCAAGGGTGCGAGACGGTCGTTCATGATTTCGGCTTCGGCTTCGAGGCGCGCGACCAGTTTCGCCGTCACCCGCAGCCGCTCGCCGGCCTCGCCCGGCACACACAGATCGGCACCGATATCGAACAGGTCGTTCTGGATGCGGGCAAGCATCGCGTCGGCCTCGCGATCGTTCCTGGTCTGCAGGCGAAGGATACCGACTGTTGCGTTGGCCTCGTCCACCGTGCCGTAAGCCTCCACGCGCAGCGCGTCCTTGAACACGCGCGTGCCGTCGCCGAGCGATGTTTCCCCGTTGTCCCCGCCTCGCGTCACCACACGATCGATCCGCACCATCTAGCCCCCTCCTGCCTCGCCGCGCGGCAGCAATCCCGGCAGCGTGCCGAAGCCGCAATCGAGCCCGAAACAAGCAGCCGCCACCGGCATGGCGGCGAGCGGCGTATCGTTCGCCCGGATCCTGCCGTGCTGTAGCACCACCATGCGTGTGGCGTAACGCAAGGCAAGCTCGACCGCGTGCAGGGACGCTATGACGATGCTGCCCTGGACAGCCAACCTGGCAAGCAAGGCCATGATGTCGTGCGCCGCGGCGGGATCGAGATCGGCCACGGGCTCGTCGAGGAGGAGTATCTCAGCCCCGGTTGCGAGCGCGCGGGCAAGCATGGCGCGGCGTGCCTGGCCACCGGAAATACGGTCGATCCTGCGGCCGGCGAGGTCCGTAATGCCGCACGATGCCAGTGCGCGATCGATGGCCGCTCCGTTGGTGTCGCGGTGCGGCGTGCGGCCTAGTGCCACCACTTCGCGCACGGTCAGGCCCCAGGCGGAGCGTGCGTTCTGTTCGACATAAGCGATGCGTAGCGGTTGCGTCGTGCCGCCCGGCAGCAGGCCCGCAAGCGCCTTGAGCAGCGTCGTCTTGCCGGCACCGTTCGGCCCGCACAATGCGACGAATTCACCGGCCTGTGCCGCAAAGTCGATATCATGCAGCACGGGCACGGCGCCGAGCGAAACCGAATAACCGTGCAGCGCAATCATGGCGCCACCTTGCGCGCGATGATGACGAGGAAGGGTGCGCCGAGGATTGCCGTCAGCACGCCGAGACGCGGCTCCTGACCGAAGCCGAATAGGAGCGGCCCGAGCCTCGCGAACAGGTCGGCGGCGACCAGCAGGGCGGCCCCCCCGAGCAGCGACGGCAGCAGCAGCACGCCGGGCCGCTGGCCGAAAACCGGGCGCAGCAGATGGGGTATGACGAGGCCGACAAAGCCGATGCCGCCGGCAACGGCGGCACCGGCGCCGACCGCGAGTGCGACGCCGAGTGCGGCGAGGCGGAGCGTGCCGGCGATGGGAACGCCGAGGCTTGCGGCCGTCGCTTCGCCCAGGCCCAGCGCGTCCAGCCGGCGGCCGAGTGCGAGCAGGATCAGGCAGCCTGCGGCGATCGGCGGCCCGGCGAGCGTGACATGAGTGAGCGTGCGGTCTTCCAGGCCGCCCATCAGCCAAAAGGTGATTTCGGCCAGCGCAAATGGATTGGGGGCGAGCGTCAGTGCCAGTGCCAGCAAGGCGGAAGCAAGTGCCGACAAGGCGACGCCGGCGAGGATGAGCGACGCGCCGGACGCGGCACGGCCCGCGAAACCGAGCAGAAGCGCACAGCCGGCCGCGGCACCCACCAGGCCGCCGAGCGGAAGTGCGGGTGCGAACCAGGCGGCCACGCCCCAGTAGAACACGATGACGGCGCCGAAGGCGGCACACCCGCCGATGCCGAGGAAGCCGGGATCTGCCAGGGGATTTCGCAAGGCGCCTTGCAATACGGCGCCCGATAATCCGAGGCCGCCGCCGACCAGGGCCGCGAGCAGCGTGCGCGGCAGCCGGATCTGCCAGAGGATCAGCGCGTCCGGTATGCCGAAGCCGGCCGCACCGACCAGAAGCGAAACCATGGCGAGTGCGGCAAGCAGAACGGCGAGCAGCAGCATTCCGCGTTGCTTCATCGGGCGAGTGCTTCGGCCGCACCGACGCTGAAGGGGCCGCCGCAGATGATGAGCGCGGGCGGGATCGTGGCGCGCCGAATGGCACGCAATGCGGGGCTTGCGACCATGTCGGTGGCGAGCGACGGCATGGACGGCGCGGTTTCCGTCACCAGGACGGCTGGCGGATGGGTGAGCATGGCCTCCACGCCGACTGCACCGCCGGTGCCGATATTGGTGAAGCCGGCGGCGCGCAGCACGGCATCGCCGAGCGAGCCCGGACCAGCCGTCCAGCCGCGCGCCTGCCACAGGATGGCGGTGCGATGCGCGGGGTCTCGCATCAGCGCGGCGAGCCGGCGTTGCATGTCGGCGATCAGTGCGCGACCCCGTTCCGGCACGCCGAGCAGATCGGCGGCTTGCTGCGTCTGTGCCGCGATGGCCACGAAATCCTCCGCCTCGTCGAATTGCACCACCCGCACGCCACGCGCCTTCAGCAGTGCAACCGTGGTTTGCGCGCCATAGCGGCCTGCGAGAACGAGGTCCGGATGGAGCTCGAGCACTGCTTCCGCATCGGCCTGCACGACGGGAAAGCGTTTGGCCCGATCCGCGACGAAGCTCAACGCAGGATCCCGCGACAGTCGCTCGAGCGCGGCAATCCGCGCGGGTGCGAGAAGCACCAGCAGCTGGTCGGTGCACACATTTAGCGACACCACGCCCGAGGCCGATGCAGGTGTGGCCTGCAGGGGTATCGACGCGAGGCATATCAGCCCGGCGAACGCTAGGCGATGCACCAGAGGGCGGCCGGAGGGCAACCGGCTCACAAGACGCCTGCTCACAAGGCCAGAGCGTCCTGGTGCTTCGCCTTATGCTCGGGCTCGACGTGGATGTTGACGACGAGATGGGCCATTTCGCGTTTCAGCGCGGCCTCGATGCGGTCGCAGATGTCGTGCGCTTCGTCGACGCGCATGCCTCCAGGAACCACCAGATGGAACTGCAGGAACGTGATGCGGCCAGCCTGCCGCGTGCGTAGTTCATGCGCCTCGATGGCACCGCTGGAGTTCTGCACGACCAGCTCGCGGATGCGCGCGACGGAACCGTCGCTCGGCGCCATGTCCATCAGGCCACCGACGGATTCGCCGATCAGATGCAGCCCCGACCACAGGACGTAGATCGCCGTCGCCGCGGCGATCGCCGGATCGAGCCGCAGGATGCCGGTGGCGAAGACGAGCGCGACGCCGATGACCACGCCGCAGGACGTCACCACGTCCGCCATAAGATGGCGTGCGTCGGCCTTGAGCGCGGGCGAACGCAGTTTGCCGCCCTCACGAGACAGCAGCGACGCCCAGGCAAGGTTCACGAGTGTCGCCGCGCCGTTCAGCGCCAAGCCGAGCACGGGAGCGTCAAGCGCGTGCGGATGCTGCCAGGTGCGCCACGCCTCCTGCAGGATCGAGAACGAGGCGATGACGATCAGCGCGCCTTCGGCGACGGCGGCGAGGAATTCGGCCTTGTCGTGCCCGTAGGGATGGTTGCGGTCGGCGGGCCGTGACGCGACCAGCAAAGCCCAGGTGGCGAGTGCCGAGGCGGCCACGTTCACCACGGTCTCCAGCGCGTCGGAATACAGTGCCGAGCTGCCGGTGAGCTGCCACGCCGCACCTTTCAGAGCGAGCACGAGGGCACCCACCAGAACACCCAAGGCGGCG
>CAZZVF010000111.1:0-8884 GCA_964657355.1 uncultured Buchnera sp. | reverse complement strand
GGACACGCCTTTCATCCCGCGGGACTTGGTGCAGCGGCTGGGGGCGGCACCGGCCTGGGCCCTGAAGACGGCGTCGCTGCATCCGCTGGTGGCTGTGTGGCCGGTTTCGGTGCGGGCGGAATTGTCGGCGTTTCTCGCTGGTTCCGGCCGGGTGAAGGCCTTTGGCGAGGCGATCGGCATGCGGGCGGTGCAGTTCGAGGACGAGCCGGACCCGTTCCTCAACATCAACACGCCGGACGATCTCGCCCGGGCGCGTGGTATGGCGTAATCAGGCGCCGCTATCCCGGCCTGGAGCCTCGTCCGCCTTGCATTGGTCCACTCTCAACACGTTCCTGTATGCGTTCGTGGCGTTGATCGTGATTGTCGATCCGCCCGGGACCGCTGCGGTGTTCGCTGCCATGACGCCGAACGACACGGCGTCGGAG
The DNA here is from genome assembly GCA_964657355.1 of uncultured Buchnera sp. GTDB lineage: Bacteria > Pseudomonadota > Alphaproteobacteria > Acetobacterales > Acetobacteraceae > BOG-908. The sequence continues at coordinate 8,459 of CAZZVF010000111.1, read as the reverse complement.
CGCGCGTCGCAGGCGCGGCGGGCCTGCATCATCGCGTTCGTAGTACTGGCGGTGTTTGGCCTGGCCGGTGAGAGCCTGCTGGCATCGCTCGGGATCGGGCTGCCCGCGATGCGCATTTCCGGCGGCATCCTGCTGTTTTTGACCGCCGCCAGCATGGTCACGGGCAGTCACGCCCTGCGCAGCACCGACGAGGAGGAGCAGGCGGCGATCCGCACCGACGAGGACATTGCCATTTTCCCGCTCGGCATTCCGCTGATTGCGGGCCCTGGCGGCATGACAACGATGGTGGTTCTGCACAGCCATGCGGGGGGCGACTGGTGGCGCATCGCGGCGATCGAGGCGGCTGTCGCGTCGTGCATCCTGGTGACGCTCATCTCCCTGCTGGCCGCCCGTTCGGTGTCGCGGCTGCTTGGCGAGACCGGCGCCAGCGTGGCGGGACGCGTGCTAGGTGTTCTGCTCGCGGCCCTCGCCGTGCAGATAGCACTCGACGGTTTGCACCAGGCGTTCTCGTAGCGAGCGCTTAGCCCGGCATCGACCATGGCGCGGGGCGTAGCCTTGTGGTGACGTCGTTCAGGCGGCGGGTAATTTCGACGATGCGGTCGAGGGCGGCGGCGCGGCCTGCGAAATCCGAGGGCATGGTGCGCGTGTCGTCGAATACGTCGAGCAACAGATCGTGGAAGGCCTGTTCCTGCTCCCGCTCCATATCGGCCTTGCCGAGCGTATAGTCGGGCAGGTCGGCGGGTGGGCCTTCGGTGATGTCGCGCTGATTGCCGAAGAAATGCAGCAGCGTGCCGTCGCGATCGAATACCGGCGAGATGAACAACAGGTTCCAGAACTTCGAGCCGTCCGCGCGATAGTTCACGATCCATTCGATGCACCCGCGGCGTTCCGCAATGCAGCGGCCGATGCGCGCGGGCGTTGCGGCGTCGGTTTCGGCCCCTTGCAGGAAGCGGCAATTTCTCCCGACCGTATCGGCCGCCGCGTATCCGGTCAGCGCCTCGAAGGCGGCGTTGACGGCGATCATCGGGTTGTTCGGCTGATTGGGATCGGTCAGCACCATCGGCTGCTCGCTGTGGGCAATGGCGGACAGCAGAGCTGTCGTGATCGGGCGGTCGCCTGGCATGGGTTTCCCTACGAGCTTTCTTGCAGGCCAGACTTGCAGAGCCCGTCGCGCAGCGCCAGCGGATGCACGCCGAGGCGTGCTGTCATCGGACCGATATCGACCGCCTTGTCTTCCAGTAGGCGCCGGATTTCGTCACGTCCGATCGTTGGCAGCACGGGCATGAGGCGCGTGAACGGGGCCGCAAGCATCAGGGGTGCGGCGGGCAGCGACAGGATACGCGGCGGCGCCAAGCCCGTGGCCCTGGCCACCTCGCGCACGAAGTCGGCATAGGACATCGGCTCGGGCCCTGCGATCACCAGGGTTTCGGGGCCGTCCCACGGCACGCCAAGCGCTGCCACGATGCAGGCGGTGACATCGTCCTGGTGGATCGGCTGGACAAGGGCGCGGCCACCTCCTGGAAGTGGTACCAGCGGGATTTTGCGAAGCAGCGAAGCCAGCCGCTGAACGTTGTCCTCGCCCTGGGCGCCGTAAATCATGGTCGGGTGCAGCATTACGCCGGACCGCCCGGATGCGATGAAGGCCGACTCCCCTGCGAGCACGCCCCGTCCGTGCGCGTCCGGCCAGCGGGTGAACTTCCGTGTGCTCCCGAGAAACACGAAGCGCGCATCTTGGGGCGCTGCGGCCAGGATGCCGGGGACATGCCGCGCATGAGCGCACGAGACGACGAAGCTGGCCCCGGCGAGCGCCGCCTCGAGAGCGCCCGCGTCGTCCAGATTGGCGACGCGGGCTCCTCCCCCGATGCCGGTCGCTGCCCACTTCCCAAGGCTTCGCACCACGGGCACGAACGAGGTGCCGTTTGGCGTCAGCGCCCTGCACAACGCGCTGCCGGAGCGTCCGCTGGCCCCGATCACGTGCACGGTCATCGGCCCGTTTTCCTGCTGCTCATATCCTGTGGTATGATGCTACCACAAGTAAAAACCCTTGACTTGCGGTAGCTTACGCCTGACAAGCCGCGCTCGTTCTCCATCAGGAATACCCCATGTTGAAGACCACCCGCTCGCTGAAGCCGGCGGAGGTGACCAAGAACTGGATACTGATCGACGCTGATGGCCTGGTTCTCGGCCGTCTTGCGACCATCATCGCCCAGCGCCTCCGCGGCAAGCACAAGCCGCAATTCACGCCGCATGTCGATTGTGGCGACAACGTCGTCGTCATCAATGCCGAGAAGATCCACCTGACCGGCAAGAAGGTCGAGCAGGACGTTTTCTACTACCACACCGGTTATGCCGGCGGCATCAAGGGCCGCACGGTGCGCCAGCGGCTCGAGAGCAAGCGTCCGGGCCAGGTGGTGGAGAAGGCGGTCGAGCGCATGATCACGCGCGGCCCGCTGCAGCGCGCCCAGATGAAGCACCTTTACGTCTATGCCGGCGCCGAGCATCCGCATGAGGGCCAGCAGCCCAAGGCGCTCGACGTGGCCGCTCTCAATCCCAAGAACAAGAGAGTCCAAAAAGAGGGTGCAATCTAATGTCTGAAACCCAGACCCGCTCACTCGCCGACCTCAAGGACCTGGTGACCGCCGCGGGTAACGCGGCGCCCGGCGAAGGCAGCACGGCCGCCATCAAGCGCGATCCGAAGCGCGACAATCTCGGCCGCAGCTATGCCACGGGCCGGCGCAAGAACGCCATCGCCCGCGTGTGGATCAAGGCTGGCCGCGGCGACATCGTGGTCAACGGCAAGCGCGTCGGCGAGTATTTCGCACGCCCCGTGCTGCGCATGCTGATCACGCAGCCTTTCCTCGTGAGCGACCGCTACAACCAGTTCGACGTGTTCTGCACGGTGAACGGCGGCGGCCTTTCCGGCCAGGCCGGTGCACTGCGCCACGGCATCAGCCGCGCTTTGACCTACTTCGAGCCGGATCTGCGGCCGATCCTGAAGACTGCCGGCTTCCTCACGCGCGACAGCCGCGTCGTCGAGCGCAAGAAATACGGCAAGGCCAAGGCCCGTCGCAGCTTCCAGTTCAGCAAACGCTAAGAATCGATTCGGCAATTCTACTCTGCCGGCCATCTGGCGCGCCTGTCTGCGCTTCCGGTGCTCAGCGACCGTTAAGGTCGCCTCCGCGCCGGTTCTCGACAGGCACCCCAGCTGACTCGGCAGAGCGAATTGCCGAACCGATTTTACGTGGACTGATTATAGAAAGCGGGCGTCTGTAATGATGCCTTGTGTTTTTATTGATGGTGAGGCTGGGACTACTGGTCTTGGCATTCGGGAGCGGCTCCGGGGTTTACCTGTTGAGGTGCTCAGTATTGATCCTGATTTGCGCAAGGATGTTGAAGCACGGCTGGCGCTGATTCGCGCTGCGGATGTCGTGATCCTTTGCTTGCCGGATGATGCGGCTCGCGAGGCTGTTTCGCTGATCGCACAGTTGGATGCGGAGGCACCGCGTCTGCTCGATGCGAGTTCGGCGCATCGCGTTTCCGAGGGTTGGGCTTACGGATTTTCGGAACTGGTTCCGTCGCAGGCGGGACGCATCGCGACAGCTTCACGCGTGAGCAATCCGGGTTGCTACGCTACTGGGGCGATCGCGTTGTTGAGGCCGCTCGTGGAGGCGGGTTTGATCGCAACGGACACGCCGCTCACCATCAATGCGGTCAGCGGCTACTCCGGTGGCGGCCGGCAGATGATCGCGGCGCATGAGCGGGACGGTGGCCCCGCCTTCGAGCTTTACGCGCTCGGGCTCGAGCACAAGCACGTGCCGGAAATCATACTGCATGGCGGCCTGCGACGCCGGCCGGTGTTCCTACCATCCGTGGGGCACTTTGCCCAAGGCATGATCGTCTCGATCCCGCTCCATCTCGATATGCTGCATGGCGCCCATGACGCTGCGCGCCTGCATCAGGCGCTGGGCGATCATTACGCGGCACATCCGGGCATCGTTGTGCAGAAGATGGCGAACGAGGCGACACTCGATGCGGCGGCGCTTGCCGGAAGCGACACGCTGGAACTGCGGGTGCTGGCCAACCCGGCGCATAAACACGCTGTTCTGGTTGCGCGGCTAGACAATCTCGGTAAAGGCGCTTCCGGTGCTGCAGTGCAGAATCTGCTTCTCATGCTCGGCCTGAACCGCAAAGATGGTGTCCATGCCTGACCCCACCTACCTCCGCCGCCCCGGGACCATCTATGCGCTCGACGATCTGGAGCCGCGCATCGCGCCCGACGCGTGGATCGCACCCAACGCCATCGTCATCGGCGACGTGGAAATCGGCGCGCAATCCAGCATCTGGTTCGGCTGCGTCCTGCGCGGCGACACCAACCTGATCCGCGTCGGCGCACGCACGAACATCCAGGATCTGACGATGATCCACGTCAATCCCGGCGACGGAATGGCGTGCATCATCGGCGACGACGTGACGGTGGGGCATTCCGCCATCGTGCATGCTGCACGACTGCACGACCGATCCTTTGTCGCAATGGCTGCCGTGGTGCTGGACGGCGCGGAAATTGGATCCGGCGGTGTCCTCGCAGCCGGCGCGGTGTTGACGCCAGGCAAGCGGATCGGCGTAAACGAATTATGGGCCGGCACACCCGCGAAACTCATGCGCATCCTGGGTGAAGAAGAGCGCGCATTCTTCGCGATGAACGCGCCTGCTTACGTGCAGAATTCACGTCGCTTCAGAGAAGGGTTGGTATCAAAGCAGGACGGCAGCCTCGCGGGCTGGAGCGGCTGGCCAGCGACTGAATAAACAAGAACAACAAAGGTTGTACAATGGTATTTCCAGCACTCACCGCATTCTATAGTGCACTTCTGGCGCTGCTGTTCGCGGCTTTGTCCATCTGGGTCATTGCGGGGCGCACGCAGTTCAACATCCTCTATGACGATGGCGGCAACGACAAGCTGAACCGGCGCATCCGTTCGCACGGAAATTTTGCCGAATACGTGCCGTTCCTTTTGCTGCTGATCGGTGGGTTCGAGGCGGATGGAGGAAGCAGGACGCTTGTTCGCGTCCTGCTCCTCATCCTGCTGTTCGCGCGCCTCGCTCACCCGCTCGGCATGATCGCGCCTGCGGGTTCGTCGCAACAATACGCGTTTCGTGCTACCGGTGCTCTCGCCACGCTGCTCCTGCTGCCTGTTACGGCAATCCTGTTGTTGCTGCGCCTCGGATAATCAGCTCAGCAGGGCAGCGAGTTCATGATCCGGCGTGTTGGCGAAATCCTTGCTGTGGGATTTGGTCAGTTTCCCGGAAGCAGCCTTGTTCAGCCCTTCGCGGATGTCGTGCAGCACATGGGCGGGAGCCGCGAGCACGATTTCGTCGACGCTGCCATCCTGCACCGCCTTGTTCAGCCGTTCGGCGACGAATTTGGCAAACTCGACCTTGGCCTGCTGATGAGGATCGGTTTTCGGTGCCTTCAGCTGGCTCTTGCCCGCGCTGGGGTCCTCGTCGGTGTCGCCGTGGCCGGAATTGTCGAATGTCTCGAACGTGCGCATCGCGCTGCCTTCCAGCGTCAGGATGCGGCCCTTGCCGCCATCCGCCACTACGTACCAGGTCGTGCCCTTGCTCATTGTGCCGTCTCCCGTGTTGACCCGGCCAAACGCAGGGGCGGCATGGTCGTTCAAAAAAGCAGCGCTTCAGTTTACCTGGCGGCTCATGCCTTCCCAGTATTTATCGCGCAGCTCCCGCTTCAGCAGTTTGCCCGCGCCGTTGCGCGGCAGCGCATCGGCGAAATCGATCGACTGCGGTGCCTTGAAGCCGGCGATGCGTTCGCGGGCCCAGCCGATCAGCGCCTCGGCGGAGACCTGGGCGTCGGGATGCAGCACGACGACCGCCTTCACCGCTTCGCCCCATCGCTCGTCCGGCACACCGATGACCGCCACTTCGGCAATGCCTGGATGTTCGCTCAAGGCGCTCTCCACCTCGGCCGGATAGATGTTTTCGCCGCCTGAGATGATCATGTCCTTGAGCCGGTCATGGATGAACAGGTAGCCGTCCTGATCGAGGTAGCCGGCATCGCCGGTGTGCACCCATCCGTCTCGCACGGTGCGGGAGGTCTGCTCCGGCAATTGCCAGTAGCCGGCCATGTTCAGGCTGGACCGGGTGACGACCTCGCCGACCCGGCCCGTCGGCAGCGCCTCGCCATCGGGCCCGACGACCTTGATCTCCACCCAGGGCAGCGCGCGCCCCGCGGCACGCAGCCGGGGCGATGCCGGATCGACATGGTCCTCGGGCGGCATGGCGACGATCGTGCCGGTGGTCTCCGTCATGCCATACATCTGGACGAAGCCGGTCTTCAGCACGTCGATGCATTCGCGTAGCAGCGCCACGGGCATCGGGCTCGCGCCATAGGCCATGTGCCTGATGCAGCTGAAATCGGCGGTCGCTGCACGCGGGTGGCGCACCAGCATCTGCAGGGCGGCCGGCACCAGGAAAACCTTGCTGATACGGTGCTGCTCGAGCGTGTCGAAGGTGGCGTCGAGGTCGAACTGCGGGTGGATGTGGCAGGTCGCGCCTCGGCTGAGCGACACGAGTCCCCAACCGCTGCCGCTGATGTGGGACACCGGCATGGCGAGCAGGCTGCTGTCGCCGTCGTCCCAACGGTTCCAACCGAGATCGTGCGTGAGATCGGCGTGGTAGTTCGACGTGAAGTTGGCGTGGGTCAGCATGACGCCCTTCGGCCGCCCGGTCGTGCCCGACGTGTAGAGCTGGAGAACGACGTCGCCCGGCGCAGCCCGAGACGCCGGCGGCGCGAAAGGCTGCACCGCAACCCACTCCTCCCAGTCAGCCCACGGCTCGTGCCTGCCTTCCGCCGACACATAGAGGATGTCGCTCGGCAGGATGGACGAGACGGCGGCAGTCGCCTCCACGAAGCCGGGGCCGACCAGCACGAGTTTCGCCTGCGCATCGGCGAGGATGGACGCGACCTCGGGCGGTGCGAGCCGCCAGTTCACCGGAACGGTCACGGCGCCCATCTTCGCGCTTCCGATGAGCAGCTCGAAGTAGCTGTCGCTGTTCTTGCCGACAAAGGCGACCCGGTCGCCCACCTTGATGCCTGATGCGAGGAGCGCCTGCGCCACCCGGTCGGTGCGGCGGTCGAACGCTGCGAACGTGGTGCTTCGGCCCTGGAACACAAAGGCGGGCTTGCTGCCGAGATGCAGCGCCCGCTCTCGAACGATGCCGGGAAGCGTCGAGGAGCTTGCCTCCGACCCTGCCATTTCCTGCCAACCCTTTGTTGGACGGAAGCCTATGGCACTGAGCGCTCTCCCGCAAAGGCGGCGGGGCGCTCCAGCCGCACGTTGGAGCGTTCGGGCTGCATGGCCGCCAGACGTCCGAGCCACATGGCGACAAGGGTGAGGCCGAGTGCCGCCACGCCCAGTGCGGCACCGAGCCACGGCAGGTTCGAGTACGAGACGCCAGCACCCAGGGCCAGGCCGCCAAACCACGCGCCCGACGCGTTACCGAGGTTGAATGCGCCCTGGTTCAGCGTGGCGACGAGGTTCGGCGCCTCGGGCGCGCTGTCGACCACGCGCATCTGAAGCGGCGACGCGACGGCGAAGGTCAGCACGCCCCAGATGAGCAATGTGCCCGCCGCGGGCGCGGTTTCGTGCAGCGTCACTGTGAACAGGCCGAGCACGCCGATCAGCGCCACCAGCGTGCCTGCCAGCGCCGGCATCAGGCGCCAGTCGGCCAGCCGACCGCCGATCAGGTTGCCAGCGGTAATGCCGGCGCCGAACAGCAGCAGCAGCCAGCTCACCGCGTGCGGCGACAGGCGGGTCACCGTCTCCAGCATCGGCGTGACGTAGGTAAAGACCGAGAACAGGCTGGCCGAGCACAGCACGCTGATCAGCATGGCGAGCGCCACTTGCGGCTTGCCCAATACCCTAAACTCCCGCAGCAAGCCGTCGGTTTGAGGCTTCGGCGTCTGCGGCACCAGCAGCGCGATGGCGACGGTGGCCGAAGCGGCAATGGCGACCACAACCCAGAAGGTGGCGCGCCACCCGGCGGCCTGTCCCAGCGCCGTGCCGGCTGGCACGCCCAGCACGTTGGCAAGCGTCAGACCGGTGAACATGATGGCAATGGCGCGGCCTCGCTGCGCGCGCGGCACCAGTTCCGCGGCGACGATGGAGCCGATGCCGAAGAACGCTCCGTGGCACAGCGCCGTGGCAACCCGGGCCGCCATCAGCAACTCATAGGTTGGCGAGATCGCGCAGAGCAGGTTGCCGAGCGCATAGGTGCCGATCAGGCCGATGAGCGCGGTGCGGCGGGCAAGCCGGGCGGTGGCGATGGCCAGGATCGGCGCACCGACGACGACGCCGAGCGCGTAGCCCGAGACGAGCAGCCCAGCTTGCGGGATGGTCACCGCGAGATCGTGTGCCAGATCGGGCAGCAGGCCCATGATGACGAAC
>CAZZVF010000110.1:0-8898 GCA_964657355.1 uncultured Buchnera sp. | reverse complement strand
CCCTTCGGAAACATCCTTCCGGCATGGTGGGCCGATGGTTCCGGGGTTTGCACTTCTCCTGCTGAGCGCGCTCGCGGCCGTGGCCTCGGGTGCGTTTTTGCGCGAACGCCGCCTGCGGCTGGCCTGCGCGCGAGGCGCGTCGGACACCACCGACATGCTCGCCGGGCTGATGCGGCTGCAACGGCTCGCGGCGGCGGAACTGCGCGGCGTCGCGGTCTCGCTGCTCGGCCACAGCCAGGCCGCCGCTCACCCCTCCGGCAAGTTTTTCGACGGTGTCGCGCGGCAGCTGATCGGCATGTCCGACGACATGATGCGGCGGGGCATGGCGCCGGCGGCGTCGCACGTCATCGAGGCGGCGGACCTGCAGTTGATGCCGGTGCTGGAATTCGGCGTGGCGCAGATCGCGGCGGGTCTGGGGCCGGGGTGCCGCGCCTGGCGCATCGGCTCGATCGCCGAAGACACCGTGGTATTTGCCGACCGGCGGGCGCTCCACCAGATCCTGCTGGCCGTGCTGTCCGCCGCCGCCGCCGCCACGCGCGAAGGCGACTGGATCGATGTCAGCCTGCAGATCAACGAGCGCGACTGGCAGCTTCGCATCGAGGACGAAGGCGCCGGCCTGGCCATCGGACGCGGCCACGCGGAGGGCTCGGACAATCGCGGCATGGGCTATGGGCTCACCTTGGCCAGAAGCCTGATGCAGGCACATGGCGGCCGGCTCGAAGTCCAGTCGGCAGCCCAGATCGGCACCAGCGTGACGCTCACTTTCCCGCTTCAGCCAGCCCCCGAGCGCGGAGCGCTCGATTGACTTAGCCCGAGCGCCGAGCCCTCGATCACTAAGCCATGTCGGGGACGTATTTTCCGAAGCGCAGAATATCGGGTTCCGGTAGCAGAAGAACCGAAACTGCGTTTCGGCGCGGCGTTCGGCATTACCTCACTCACGTTGTTCGTTTGAGCAGGAAAGCCAACGTCGTATGCAAACGGTCGAGAACCGCAGAAAGCGCCAGTTTGTGTGTGTTCGCGGACCTAAACTCAGGCTTCTATCTGTCACCAGCCAAGCCATAGCCGTCCGATCCCCCCTGAAACGCACTTTCGGTTCTTCTGCTACCGGAGCCCCAACCTGTGCGCGCACCACGCGCGCGTCTGGAACCGAACCTTCACGATCAAGCCAATGGTGTCGAAGGCGTACGCCGACGATCTCAATCCAAACACGCGGATTTATGCGCAGCTTGTCACGATGCGGGTTCTCTTGAAAAAGGTTTCGCCAACGTCGAGCTGGCACCGGGACCTCGCGCACCTTTTCGCGGATCATCCGCGTGTGACACCGCACCGTGTCGGGTTCAAGCAAGATTGGCCAGTCGCCTTGTTTGGCGGTGAGCGGCACATTTCAGGATAGCGATTAGCTCCATCAACGCGGCAGTCCGAGCAAAAAATGTCTTCGAACGCAATCACCGAGTTTACCCGCCGCGACCTTTTCGATCACCTCCGCATTTCCGGCATTAGCTGGTGCGGCCAAAAGTCGAAATCCGATTTCCTGGAGCGGGTATTCACTATCTCCAAGCTGCCGAGCAATGACTATCGCGCTTCCACCATGGAAGGAGACGTGCATCTTCACGGGAGAACTTCAGCGATTGGGGCGGCGAGGATTGGATTTATGATGACGGCCGCCTAGACCTTATGGGCTGTCCGGACGAAACGCTGCTGCGCTTTCTGGCTGAGATGGTCCACCCGCTCGTGCGTCCGGATCAGGAAAAGGTCACTGTGATAGTGGATCTCGTGAACGGCTTTCTGGTGCGGGACGGATACCAGCTTGAGGTTGCGTCGGTGATCTCGGGCAAGCGCATCTTCGCCGGTGTCGCCACCATCGGGCAGCAAGCGGCCGGGACAGACGACGCAAAGCGCGTAGCCGACGACATGGCATCCGATCATGTGACGGGGCAGGTGACCCGCATGAAGGCATCCATCGTCAGCGATCCGGCCCTGGCGATCGGATCAGCAAAGGAATTCGTTGAGTCCATCGCAAAAGGCATCCTGCGCGAGCAAGGGGTTTCGATCACGGGCAACGAACCCATGCCGTCGCTCGTCCAGATGGCGCGCAAGGAACTGAACCTGACGATCAGCCCGGAGATGGACGAAACCCTGAAAGGCACGCTCACGGGCCTGTCCAGGGTAACGCAAGGGCTCGCCGAACTGCGCGGGAGGCTCGGGACCGGACACGGGGCCAGCCCTGACGTGTCACGGCCTCCCGTCGAAGTCGCGCGCCTCGTGGTTGGAATGGCTACGACGCTAGGCGTGTTCCTGTACGAGGTTCACCGCAACCGGAGGAAGCCGCCGGAGCCGCCTGCAAGCTCGGATTTGGATGACGACATACCGTTCTAGCCGGTCACACACGGGAGCAAGGGGCAACATAACATGGAGGAAACCGAGGCCAGATTACGGGCCGCCCTGCGCCAGACTTCGATACCAGTGATCATCCGGCGAGGGGGGAACGGTAAGCCTCTGCGAGTGCGGCTTCCCTACGCAGACGGCAACCGGCAGTGGTTGCAGAACGGCAAGCGGAATTCCCCAACCTGGATTGCGAGCGAGAAGCATTGGGAAACGCCGAAGGCGTGGTTTAACGATCTGGTCGAACGCTCACTCACGAAATTCAAGAAGCTCTATATAATCCAGCCCTACAGAGAACAGGAAAAGTGCGCCCCGGCATGTATGAACGCCGTGGGCCACGAGTGCCAATGCTCTTGCATGGGTGCCAATCATGGCTCCGGCAATGACGGCAGCTGGTTTGAAGTTTCGGAAACTTTCGCGACCCGTTGGAGCGGAGAGTATTTTGCGTGCCGATTGATGACGCTGACGTAGGCGTTCCCCGCGTCGTCAATCCTGCTTCCCTCTGATTTGGCCGGAGTCCACAAGCAGCTCGTCGACCATATCGAACAGCACGCCTTCCACCCGCTCCCGGCACTCGGCCGGATCGGCTAAAATCTCCATCTCCGAGAACGACATCACGCGGAAATCCAGGCTCGTCAGCCGCTTTTCCCGCTCCATCTTCTCAGGCAATCGCTCGCCCGGCCTGTGACCGTCGATCAGGATAGCGAGCTGGCGAAAATGCTCCTCATAGCGGCATTCGAAGCCGAAGGTGGCAGTCAGCCCGCCCTCCAATTCCGGCAGGTAGACCATCACCGTCTGCCAGCCTGTCCTGGGCTTCTTCGTCCAGTCGGACACCATCTTTACGTCGTTGTAGCCGTCGATCGCCGTCATCAGATGCGCGATGAATACGGTTTCTGCGGGAGACTGGTTGCCCGGCAGGACGTTGAAGAACGCCTCCTCAAGGTCTACGTGGTAGGATTCCGCCTTCTCGCGGAGCCGCTGTTTTGCTGCCATTTTAGCCTGTTCGACGTTCTCGTCGGTCACGCTGCAGTTTCCTGATTATCGATGCAATCCTCTTGCCCAGCTCTGCGAGAAGGCTGGCATCTTGTCGGCAATGCCGTGTAGACGGTTTCTCATAATGCCAGCGAATCTTCCAGAAGGTTGGTCAGCGTTTCGCGCGTGTCGTCAACTGGTTGGTCGGCTTTGTCCAGCCATGGCGCAGAGGGCCGCGATCTTCACCCAATGGGGGGAATGAAAAACGCCTCCGGAAGATATTGCGGGCGTTATTCGTAAGATCACTTCAATAAACTCATAGCGACTGCCAATTCTGAAATTGTGAGCACTGCTGTGTGGTCCGATCAAATAGTAATCTTCTCGACTTCATCGAGCGAAAATTCATCGCTCCGCCGGTCATAGAGCTTCGTCGTGCGCGGCGAGGAATGGTTGGCAACCGTCTGCGCGTGCTCAAGCGTGCCCTTGTCTTGGAGGTAGGCGGTGATGCCGGTTGCGCGGAAAGTGTGATTGCCGATCTTGGTCGCGATGCCGGCCGCAGCGGCGAGCCTTTGGATCATGCGATAGGCGTCCTGCTGCCAGAGCGCCTCGCCGCGGCCGGTCTTGCGACCGACGGAGCGAAACAACGGACCGGCGGGGTCATGGGCGATGCCGGCGTCGTCGATGTAGGGGTTCCGGTAGCAGAAGAACCAAAAGTGCATTTCAGGGGGGAAAGGCCTGCCCGAACCGCTCAATCCCCAGCCGCTGCCCTTTGACCAAGCCTTATGAGCACTTTTTACACGTATCCTCACCGACCCCTGCTTGTGCCCTGTGCTCCGGTCGCCTGCGGTGGCAATCTGGAAATGGCCGATCTTCCGGAACGCCTCGCCCCGATCAAGGCTTGCAGCGCGGTCGTGCGCCTCGCCTTCGATGGCCTGACGCTGCGCCTTTACACACCTGACGGCGGAATGAAGACCTACGCCGCCGCCAGTGGGAAGCTTGGCGCGGTATTCACCCTCAAGGTTCAACAGGACTGCAGCCTCGGCACCATCCCGACAGGAGAATATTGGATCGATCCGGCGCAACTCTGAACGGCAAGCTGGTGGGTCGAGGAAGCCCGCACTATCCCGTTCGCTCGTAACTACCCCGGAAGCTTCGGGCATCATCGCATCACCATCCACATGATGCCGGGGACGGAAACCTATGGCCCTGGCGGGTTCTTTATTCATGGCGGATCGCATATCGGCAGTGCCGGCTGCATCCACGTGACCGGCGACGGCATGGAAACCTTTCTAGCCGATCTAAAGCAAGCTCTTGGAGGCGCAGGAATGCTCGGTGCAGCTCGTCGTGAAATATCGATGAGACGCGCTGCCAGTGTTGTCGGCTGGCTGGCCGTTGCACTCTATTTCGGGGTGCTACTGGCGTTCAACGTGTCAATCGCCGGGGAGCTCCTGCGCCTGCCGTCCGGCTTCGATCCGGGCTGGTGGCCGCTGATCAAGGCAGACGCGCTCTATGGCGGTGGCGGGCTTCTGGTCGTGGTTCTGGCGCGCCTGGCGTGGCGGCGCTGGCACTCTCGCGGCTCGGTCGCCCATCCTCTGCCTTTCTGAACCAGACAAGCCTTGCCCGTCACGCCTGGGGTTCCGGTAGCAGAAGAACCGAAACTGCGTTTCGGCGCGGCGTTCGGGATTAACTCACTCACGTTGTTCGTTTGACCAGGAAAGCCAACCTCGTATGCAAACGGCCGAGAACCTGCAGAAAGCGCCATTTTGTGTGTGTTCGCGGACCTAAACTCAGGCTTCTATCTGTCACTAGCCAAGTTACTGCCGTCTGACCCTCTGAAATGCACTTTCGGTTCTCCTGCTACCGGAACCCCGTTCACTGAGCCGCAGCGCTCGACTAGCCTAAGCCACGATCGCGGAGCGCTCGATCGTCGCGCGCACCCAGGCTTCGGCCGCATCTTCGTCGAACAGCTCGGACAGCTTCTTCATCATGGTGCCGCCGAGTTCCTCGGCGTCCACGATCGTGACGGCGCGGCGGTAATACCGCGTCACGTCATGCCCGATGCCGATGGCGATGAGTTCGACGACGTCGCGGCCTTCGATCTCGCGGATCACCTCGCGCAGATGCCGTTCGAGGAAATTGCCCGGGTTGATCGAGAGCGTGCTGTCGTCGACCGGCGCGCCGTCGCTGATGACCATGAGGATTCGGCGGTGTTCGGGCCGCGACATCAGGCGGCGGTAGGCCCAGAGCAGCGCCTCGCCGTCGATGTTCTCCTTCAGCAGGCCCTCACGCAGCATCAGGCCGAGATTCTTGCGCGACCGGCGCCAGGGCGCATCGGCCGATTTGTAGATGATGTGCCGCAGATCGTTGAGCCGCCCCGGATTGCGCGGCTTGCCGTCCTGCACCCAGCGGTCGCGACTCTGCCCGCCCTTCCAGGCCCGCGTGGTGAAGCCGAGCACCTCGACCTTGACGGCGCAGCGTTCCAGCGTGCGCGCCAGGATGTCGCCGCACATCGCCGCCACCGTAATCGGCCGCCCGCGCATGCTACCCGAGTTGTCGATCAGCATGGTCACCACGGTGTCGCGGAAATCCATGTCCCGCTCGCGCTTGTAGGAGAGCGACTGCATCGGGTTGACGATGACGCGGGCCAGCCGGCCGGCATCGAGCATGCCCTCCTCGAGGTCGAACTCCCAAGCGCGGGTCTGCTGCGCCATCAGGCGCCGCTGCAGCCGGTTGGCGAGGCGGGAGACCACGCCTTGCAGGTGTTGCAACTGCTGGTCCAGCTGCTGGCGCAGGCGGGAGAGTTCTTCCGGGTCGCACAGATCCTCGGCCGCGATCTCCTCGTCGAAGGCCCGCGTGTAGGCCCGGTACTGCGCCCCCTCGTCGTCCTCGTTGCGGTCGCGCCGAGCCTGCGGACCGGCCGGCTGGTCGTCGCCCTCCGCACCGGCGGCCTGGTCGTCCTCGGAGTCGCCGGTCTGGTCCTGCGCCTCCTCGCTCTGCATCTCTTCGGGCGAGGCCGAGAGCATGCTCTCGATGTCGGATTGCTGTTTGCCCTCGCTGTCCGGCGCGTTGTCCTGCGCCCCGTTCTGCTCGCCTTCGTCCTGCTTCTCGTCCTCGGTCTGCTCCTGCTCGGCCTCGCTCTCGGCCTCCGCCAGATCCAGTGCCGCGAGCAGCCGGCGCGAGGCGCGGGCGAACGCGTTCTGGTCGTCGCGAGACGCCGCAAGATCGGCCAGCGCCGTTTCGGCAGGCCCCGCCAGCGACTTGCGCCAGAGGTCGAGTACTGCGTTGGCGGCCTCCGGCGACTGTTCGCCGGACATGCGCTCCCGGGCGAGCAGGGCCAACGCCACCGATGCCGGCAACTGGTCGCGCCGTGTCATGCGCTGCAGACCGTCGGCCTCGCAGGATTCCGCCAGGCGCGCCCTGAGATTGGCCTCGACTCCGGCCATGTGGCGGCCGCCAACCACCTCGACCCGCGCCTGTTCCAGCGCGTCGTAGATCGATCGCGCGTCGCGCTCGGCCGGGCTCCTTGCGGCATGCACCGCGTCGTCGTGATGGCGCAGGCGCAGGGCGGCACTGTCCGCCGCACCGCGCAACCGGGTCATCTCGGCGTCAGGCAGCGCCCGCGACGGCACCGGCAGCCGGGCCCGCTTGCCCGTGAGCCCCGCCGGCCCCGGTTGGAACGCAACCTGCACCTCGGAGGTCTGCGCCATCGCGCGCAGCGCCCCCGCCGTCGCACGCTTGAAGTCCTCGCTACGGGTGTCCTTGCCGGTTCCGCTCATGCCTAAACCGTCAGTTCGCCCGGCGGACCAGGGTTCCGGTCGGCAGTTCCGTGTTGAAGCAGCGTTGGTAATACTCGGCGACGGTGCCGCGTTCGGCCTCGTCGCATTTGTTGAGGAAGGTGAGGCGGAACGCGAAGGCGATGTCGCCGAATATCCTGTTGTTCTCGGCCCAGGTGATGACCGTGCGGGGCGACATGACGGTCGAGATGTCGCCGTTGATGAAGCCCGCGCGGGTGAGGTCGGCCAGCGCCACCATGCTCTCGATCTGCTTGCGCGCCGGCGTGTCCTTGATGTCCACGCCCATCTTGGCCAGCACGATGGCGGTCTCCTGCGCGTGCGGCAGGTAGTTCAGCGTGGCGACGATGTTCCAACGGTCCATCTGGCCCTGATTGATCTGCTGGGTGCCGTGATAAAGGCCGGTGGTGTCGCCGAGGCCCACCGTGTTGGCGGTGGCGAACAGCCGGAAATACGGGTGCGGGCGGATGACGCGGTTCTGGTCCAGCAGGGTCAGCCGGCCCTCGACCTCGAGCACGCGCTGGATGACGAACATCACGTCCGGGCGGCCGGCGTCGTATTCGTCGAACACCAGCGCGCAGGGATGCTGCAGCGCCCAGGGCAGGATGCCCTCGCGGAATTCGGTGATCTGCTTGCCGTCCTTCAGCACGATCGCATCCTTGCCGATGAGGTCGATGCGGCTGATGTGGCTGTCGAGGTTGACGCGCAGGCAGGGCCAGTTCAGGCGCGCGGCGACCTGCTCGATATGCGTGCTCTTGCCGGTGCCGTGATAGCCCTGGATCATGACGCGGCGGTTGTGCGCGAAGCCTGCCAGGATGGCGAGCGTGGTCTCGCGGTCGAACCGGTAGGTGCTGTCGATGTCGGGCACCTGGTCGCCGCGTTGCGAAAAGGCCGGCACCACGAGATCGCTGTCGATGCCGAAGGCTTCGCGCGCGCTCACGGTCGCATCGGGGGCCGAGGCGGTCACATGCATCTCCTGCGGATCGCGGTTCTCGGCGAGGGCGGCGATCTTGTTCATCAGGCGGCACTTCCTCTGGGTCTCGGACGGCGACGGGCAGGCTGGTCGGCAGTTAGACGGGCGGCACGGCTCAAGGTTCGATCAACATCAGGCTGCCGGCGACTGGGCCTGTGGCGTGAGGTGGGACCGCACCAGCGCATAAGCGAGGTTGATCGTCTTGAACCGCTCCTCCGCGGCACGATCGCCGCCATTGGCATCGGGATGGTTGCGCTTGGCGAGTTCCTTGTAGCGGCTCTTCACCTCGTCGAGCGAGACCGGCCAGGCAAGGCCGAGGGTATCGAGCGGCTGGCGCAGATCGGCCGGCGCCGCATGGCCATTGCTCCCGTTGCGCCCCTGCTGACCCTTGCCCTGGCGCATACCGGCCGCCCCCAGGATGTCGAGCGGATCGTGCACCAGGTCTTCCTCGGCAGCCCCCCCGCCAAGCCGCCCGAGCGGCCAGGTCGGGCGCTGCCAGCCGGTGTCGTCGCGCATATGCGCCTCGATCTGGCTGACCGACATGCCGCGATAGAAGTCCCATGCCGCGTTGTAGCTGCGGACGTGGTCGAGGCAGAACCAGAAATAATCGCGCAGCGAGTCGCGCGATTTCGGCGCGCGATACTCACCGTCATGCGGGCAGCCAGGCATATCGCACCCACGGCCGGGTGCAGCCGGATCGGGGTCGTAGGCCCTGGCGCGGTTTGTGCGTCGGGTCATGAGCCGTTATGTGCGCTGCTCGAGCCCGCGGGCAACCCTGCC
>CAZZVF010000109.1:0-9012 GCA_964657355.1 uncultured Buchnera sp. | reverse complement strand
AATGCTAGGCAACGGTCAACAAGTGCCGCGCATTCTGCTTCAGCGTCTTGAAAGTGGCGCCGCAGCAACAGTGTGTCTGCAAACTCGAAGTTATAGGCGCTGAACTCGCGCTCTGCCCGTTGGAAAACGTCGCCGTAAGTTACCCCGTTGCCGTTGAAGTCGAGATCGTAGACGCTCTCGACTCCTTGGACATACATGGCCAAGCGCTCAAGCCCGTAGGTAAACTCCGCGCTCGGCAGCACGACAGAGATGCCGCCAACCTGTTGGAAGTAGGTGAATTGCGTGACTTCCATCCCGTCGCACCAGAGCTCCCAGCCGAGGCCCCAGGCGCCCAGGGTGGGACTTTCCCAATCGTCCTCGACAAAGCGGAAATCGTGCAAAGAGGTGTCGATGCCGATGGCGCGGTAGCTCTCCAGCACGAGCGCCTGAGCATCCACCGGGCTTGGTTTGAAGATGACTTGATACTGGTAGTAGTGCTGCAATCGGTTCGGGTTCTCGCCGTAACGACCGTCGCTCGGCCGCCGGCAAGGTTGGACATAGGCTGCGCGCCACGGCTTCGGGCCGAGCGCCCGCAATGTCGTTGCCGGATGGAACGTTCCCGCACCCATCTCTAAATCATACGGTTGCAGGATAACGCAGCCGTGCTTCGCCCAAAAAGCATGCAGCCGCAGAATGATTTCCTGGAAAGAGGGCGGGTTCGAGGCGGCGGCTTGCATTGACGTTGGGGTGTCCGGTGCGTGACAGGGGTAAGACGGCGGCAACTTACAGCCGGACTGGAAGCAGGCAAGGCGATGACGAAGCGGGATTACTGGGGTCTGACCATCGTCGCCACCGCGACAGCGTTGCTGATCCTTTATCGATATGTGTACATCGAGCCTCGCTTTTGGGGAGCAGCGTGTGCCTCGGCTTCGGCGCCGGCGGCCTGTGTACCGCGCGGGTGGCTATTATTGATGCAGCGCTATTACCTCTGGGGCGGCCTAGCCCTGGCGTTGGGACTTTGGACCTTCATCGGTCGCGGCGGCTTTATCGCCCAGATCTCGGCGATCGTGCTTGGGGTCGCGGGCATCGAAAACTACAATGCGACCTGGGCTGCCGTCGGCATCGCTTTAGCCGCCTGGTGCTGGTTGCGTCGCGAAAACTGGGCTCTTTGAGGCGCGCTGCGGACGACTGACGAACCTGGCAAGCAGCGGCACCGCCATCCCGAGCGCTGCGGCGTTCCAAACGAGCGACTGGTGGTTCAGCCACCCCTCCTGAACAAGGCTTCCAATTGAGGCCACGATCAGCACGCCACCGAGGAGCGCTTCCTCCGGGCCGCCGCCAGAGAGCGGCAAGTCGGCTTTGGCCGCTCGGATGATCAATACGAGAAGCGGCACAGCAAAGCTGGGCAGCGGAAATTCGCGATAGCGCGGATCAAAGAGAAGCAGGATCTGCAGCACCCCGGCCGTCCAGGCAAAGGCGAAGCAGAGATCTTCGAACAGCCCCTGCTCTGGCGAGAACCTCATGCGCAGAAGAGCTTGCGCCCGCGATGTCGCCTGTGCCCCGTTGCGAGTTGGGGCGGGCTGAAGTGCTCCGGACAGGCGCATCATCATCATCAAGGCCAACCCCGCCTGTGCTGCCAGATTAACAATCGCCGCCAGCCGAACGTGCACATCGAAAAGCACCGGTGCGACGTCGGCCTGGGCGATCCCCAGGCATACGCCGAGGCTCATGCCTGCGCTACACAGTATCAGGAGCTGCCGCCCGGACCGTGACCGACTTGCCGCCATGCCCGATAAGGAGAGAAGCAATCCGCAGATGATCGACACGGCCGTGTGCGTAGGCCAGCGTGGATCTTCTTCCAGCGGTCCTGTCGGAGCGATCTTCAGTGTCCGGTCAGCGCTGAACAACCCCCAGTTTGCGCCAACGATACCCTCGTTCTCGTATTTCCAGGTCTGGTCGAATGCTTCAATGAAGTTGTAGTCGAACTTCTCGGCCTCGCTTAAAGCCATGAAACCGCGCAGGAAGCGGGCCTCGGCAATCCGCCCCGGAACCGCGTCCCTCCTTGCCCTGCCTCGGCTCGGCCACCCTGTTTCACCGATGGTGATGTGCGACTTCGGGAATAGCGCGTGGAAGTGCCGGAAGACCTGCCCGACATAGACGACCGCATGGTCGATGCCCGTAGGGGTATCCTCCCAATAGGGCAGGAGGTGGATCATCACCACGTCGACATGCGGCGCAACCTCCGGGAACTGCTCCCAGAAATCGGAGACGTCGGCGTAGGCCACCGGTTGCGTCACCGCCGATCGCACACGGTCGATGTCGGCAATCAGCTCTGCAGGCGGAAGATCACGGCGTAGCAGGACCTCGTTGCCGACAACCACCCGCTCGATGGTCTCTGGATAACGATGCGCCAGCTCAATAGCGCGATCCATTTCGAGCTTGTTCTTCGCCCGATCGCCCCCCAGCCAGAGGCCTTGCCACACTTTCAGACCGTGCTTTCGAGCAAGCGCCGCAATGTCGTAGGGGCCTTCGAACGCCGCGTAGGTCCGAATAGCCCGGGTGACTGGTGCGAGCAGAGCAAGGTCTTCATCGGCTTCGGCTTCGGTAGCGAAGTGATCGTTAAGCGGCGACTCGCCTGGTCGGTAGGCAGCGTAGGAGAGGCTGTTGAATTTGCCGGCCGCCGAGGAGCCGACGGGGTTTTGTGGACGGTTCGGCAGCCACCACCCGAGGATGGCGAGGGCGGAGAACAGTGTCAGAAGAACGGGGGCGAAGAACCGGCGCATGAGGGTGCCGTTACCCTATGAAGCCCGGTCCCGAAAGGCACGCCGCCGATGGAAGATGTCCCCTCGATGACGATGACATCCGTCAGATCTTCCGTAAGACGCGCCACGTCGCCGTCGTCGGTGCCAGCAACAAGCCGGAACGGCCCTCATTCGGCGTCATGGCATTCCTGATCCAGAAAGGTTTTGACGTCACCCCTGTGAACCCGGTCATTGTCGGTCAGCAGGTCCTGGGCAGGACGGTTGTGGGAAGCCTCGGCGAAATCGGCAGCTTGCGTCTCGAAATGGTGGACATCTTCCGCGCGCCCGATGCAGTGGGAGCAGTCGTCGATGACGCCGTCCGATTGGGCGCCCGCACGGTCTGGATGCAGCTCGGCATGGCCGAACAGGCGGCCGCCGGCTGGGCTCGAAAGGCGGGCCTTGCCGTTGTCATGGATCGCTGCCCAAAATTGGAGTGGCCACGGCTGCGGCTCGAGAAAGGCCGCGCTTGAAGCTGAACATCGAAGAAGCCACGTCCACGAAGTGGTACGTGCCCACAGGGAGCCGTTCGCATGACACCTGAAGAACGTGATATCATCAGCCGCTTCGTCGCTCGCGTGGGTGGCGCGCAGCAGGGTGGTTTCAACAGCGGCAGCGTGCCGGCAACACAGACGAGCCTGCCGCCGATCGATCCGGAAGCTGACCGCTTCATAGGTGAACAATTCCAAAGCCACCCGGAAGCCCGTTACAGGGTGGTGCAAATGGCCTTTGTTCAGGAAGCCGCGTTGGCCGAGGCTCAGAATCGTATAAAGCGGCTTGAGTATGACTTGAATCAGGCGCGACAGAGCCCGCAGCAGCGCCAGCAACAATCCCGCGGGCTCTTTGGAGGCCTGTTCGGCGGGGGGCAGCAAGGGGCGCAGCAGCCGGGATACCAACAGCAATATGCTCCTCCTCCACAACCGTCATATCCACCAAGCTACCAGCCGGGCATGTTTCAGCAGGGAGCGGGTGGCGGTTCAGGCTTTCTAGGCGGAGCGTTGCAAACGGCAGCGGGCGTCGCCGGTGGCGTGCTCGCCGCGGATGCAATCAGCAATATGTTTTCCGGTGGCCATGGATTTGGTGGTGGCGGCTTTGGCGGCGGATACGGCGGTGGTGAAGTCGTCAATGAAACTGTCGTGAATAACTATGGTCCGCAGGATGGTCAGGGCGGAGATCCATGGTCGGGTGCCGGAACGGCTCCCGATAGCGGGCCGGCCGACCCTTGGTCCGGAGGTGGAAGCGCTCCCGATGCCGGTTCGGACTCTTGGTCGGGAGGCGGCGACAGCGGCGGCGATGCCGGCTGGGGCGATTCCGGCAGCAGCGACGACAGCAGCTTCTGAGGGTGATGTCCTTGTGCGGGGTATCCAGGCCGAGAGTCCCGGTCTGGTCCTCGCAAGTGCATCGATCGCCAGGCGCTGGCTTCTGGAAGCTGCCGGCCTGAAGTTCGCAATCAGTCCTTCGGCGATCGACGGGTCGCTGATCAAAGATCGGACACGAGATGCTGGCGGCTCTGCGAGCGATGCGGCGGAGGCGCTTGCATGGGCCAAAGCTGCGTCCAGGCACCATCCGGGTTCACTGATACTGGGTTGCGATCAGATCCTCGTCTGCGGAGAAGTCTGGTTCGACAAGCCGCGGGATCTTCGCTCGGCGCGCAGGCACCTGGTAGCACTTCGGGGCCGCGAGCATCGGCTTGCGACCGCATGCGTCGCTATCCGGGATGGGATCGAGGTCTGGCGGCACGTTTCGATGCCTGCGCTCACGATGCGACCGTTCAGCGACGCCTTCCTGGATCGCTATCTCGAACTCGAAGGTGAGGCTCTTCTACAATGCGTTGGCGCTTATCGCCTTGAAGCGCTTGGTGTGCAGCTTTTCCAGGCGGTTGAAGGAGAGCATAGCGCTATTTTGGGGCTTCCCATGCAGCCGCTTCTCAGCTTCCTGCGCGATTTCGGGGTGCTAGCAGTATAGCAAGGGCGTGGAGAGCGGGATGGCACAAAGCAAGGTTTTCTCAGACGCTCGAGCAGCACTGGCTGGCGCGTTGCGTGATGGCATGACGATCATGTCGGGCGGCTTCGGACTGTGCGGGGTTCCCAACACGCTGATTGCCGCGATCCACGACAGTGGCGTTCGGGATCTTACGGTCATCTCAAACAATGCAGGAATTGACGGTCAGGGCCTCGGGACGCTTCTCGAGAGCCGCCAGATAAGCAAGATGATCAGCTCGTATGTGGGCGAGAACAAGACGTTCATGGCCCAATATCTCGCCGGCGAACTGGAGATTGAATTCAACCCGCAAGGCACGCTTGCCGAACGCATCAGGGCTGGTGGCGCCGGCATCCCGGCCTTCTTTACCCGCACTGGCGCCGGAACATTGATTGCTGAAGGTAAGGAGACTCGGGACTTTGACGGCGAGACGTACATTATGGAACGGGGGCTGGTCGCCGATCTGGCCATTGTTCACGCATGGCGTGGCGATACAGCGGGCAATCTCGTGTATCGAATGACCGCCCGGAACTTCAATCCGATCATGGCGACAGCCTCGAAACTGACTATCGCCGAGGTGGAAGAACTCGTCGAGCCCGGGGCCATCGACGCCGACACGATCGTTAGCCCGGGGATTTACGTGCAGCGTATGATTACGCTGCCGCCTTTGAAAAAGCGGATCGAGCAACGCACAACGCGGCCTCGTGCAACGCAAGCTGCTGCCTGAGGAGGTACGATATGCCTTGGACCCGCGACGAAATGGCTGCCCGTGCGGCGGTCGAGCTCCAGGACGGATTCTACGTCAACCTCGGCATCGGCATCCCGACGTTGGTGGCAAACCACATTCCTCCAGGAATGGAGATCGTCCTCCAGAGCGAGAATGGCATGCTTGGGATCGGCCCGTTTCCATACGAGGGAGAGGAGGATGCCGATCTCGTCAATGCCGGCAAGCAGACCGTCACTAAATTGCCGGACTCCAGCTTTTTCGACAGTGCGCAGAGCTTCGCCATGATCCGCGGCGGCCACATCCAGTTGTCCATCCTCGGTGCGCTGCAGGTGGCCGAAAATGGCGATCTGGCGAACTGGATGGTGCCCGGGAAAATGGTGAAGGGAATGGGCGGCGCCATGGATCTGGTGGCAGGCGTAGGCCGTGTGGTCGTACTCATGGAGCACACCGCGAAGGGCGAAGCGAAGATCCTCAAGCACTGTACCTTGCCTTTGACAGGCGCAGGCGTGGTCGATCTGATCGTCACCGACCTCTGCGTCTTTGATGTCGGCCGCCCCGGGCTGTCCCTCGTCGATCTCGCTCCGGGCGTTACCGTGGATGCTGTTCGTGCAAAAACGGAGGCACCGTTCACTGTCCATCCGGATTTGGGGGTGGCAGCCTGATCGTGTTGGTCAACGTACGCTACAGAAACCCCAGACCCGACATGGTCGACGCCATCGCCGGTGAGGGATCAGCCTGAGCCGCAACAGGCGGCGACAGGCGCAAGGCAATGCTTCTTGCAAGAAGGTGGAGATGCGAGCCGCTAGCCTGCCCGGTCGCGTAGAGTGGATCGCCGAGAATTGGGCAGCCCAGAAATGCGCAATGCACCCTGACCTGATGCGTGCGGCCGGTGCGCGGCCTCAACTCCAACCAGGCGGCTTGCTGGGTTCTGCCTAACACGCGCCAGTGCGTGGTCGCCTGCTGGCCTCTTTCATCGACGACCATGCGCCATCCGCCTCTTCTCGTTTCCTTCATAAGCGGCGCAGACACCACACCGCTCTCATCTCGTGGACCGCCGGAGGTGATCGCCCAATAGGCTTTTTCCACCAATCCAGCCGCGAAC
The DNA here is from genome assembly GCA_964657355.1 of uncultured Buchnera sp. Classification (GTDB taxonomy): domain Bacteria; phylum Pseudomonadota; class Alphaproteobacteria; order Acetobacterales; family Acetobacteraceae; genus BOG-908. The sequence goes on along the minus strand of CAZZVF010000109.1, from coordinate 2,426 downwards.
TGAGCCTGGGCCAGGTGCAATGCCGCTAGTCTAAGGGCCACCACGAGACAGCCGGAGGTGTCGGCGTCCAGACGATGGGCAAGCCATGGCCCTGTCCGCCGCCGGCTGAATATTGGAAACGCATCTTCGACCGATGGGCCGCCACTCGGCCCCGGGTGGACGGGAAGACCTGCTGGTTTGTCGATAACCACAAAGCGATCGTCGCGAAACAGTATCGGGAACATTGTGCAAGATTGACAGGCGCAGTGCGGCGCCGGTAGCCCAACTTGTGCAAACCGATACGATCTGTGGAGCCAACGCGGTGGCGGCGTTGTTCAAGCGACGCCCGGATGCTGTGCTCCGGTTGTTTTATGCGGAGAGTGCCCGCGCTCTTGCGGGACCGTTTTGCGCTGAGCTGGCAAAACGAAAATTACCCTACCGTTTGCTTGATGCTTCCGAACTGGCAAAAGCCGCTGGCACGGAGCATCACGGCGGTATAGCTGCTGTGGCGCGCGCACAGGTGGTTCCGGTGTTCGATGCGGGTAACCCTCCTCGGCACTCCATGCTGTTGATCCTGGACGGCATCGGCAATCCTCACAATTTCGGAGCGATTGCACGAAGCGCCGCCTTCTTCGGCGTCAAGAGTCTGCTGATTAATCATGTCCATGGGGCGGCGTTGCCCTCGAATGCGGCCTACCGGACGTCCGAGGGCGCGCTCGAATATCTCGATCTCTACCGGACGCGCGATCTGGCTTCCGTGATCACGGCGCTTGGTCCGGTTTATCGTACGATCGCTGCGACTTTGCGGCCTGGTGCCTTGGCCTTGAACTTGGTGCCGCGCGATCGGCCCGTTGCACTCGTGCTCGGCAACGAAGAAGCAGGCGTCTCCGCAACGGTGCTAGCGGCCTGCCGTCGTGAGGTGCGAATTGCAGGTTCCGGTGCCATTCAAAGTCTCAATGTGGCCCAGGCTGCCGCCGTGCTCATCCACGCATTGTCCATGCCGGCTTAGTGCTCACGCCCGGGTTCTCGTCGGCTCCGGCGCTTGACGTCCTCGGTTTCTGTGAAGACCATCCGCGCCTCGCTACACTCAAGGAGCTCGCATTGTCTTTCAGAACCTCCCTGGCGTATGCCGCCCTCAGCGCCGGATTGCTGGTGTCTACTGGAGTTGCGGCGGATACCGGCGGTCATAAGCTCGATCGCGTCACCATTACAGGAAGCCGTTCAGTCCCGCCCGAACAGCTCTATGCGGCTCTTAAGGAGCAGAAGGGGGAAGTCGTCACCCATGACGACATACTTGCTGATCAGAGCACGATACTCGATATGCTGGCCAAGGCGAATGTCGGCGGCAGCATCAAGACGTCGATGATAACGAAGTCTAACGGTCATATCGAAGTGACGTTTGCAATCACCGATCAGGGCGTCACTGCGCCGACGGTAACGAAGGTTGCGCCAAAGCTGGACCATCAGGTGTTTAGTGGCAATGTGAAGGAGACATCGTCTGATCTGGAGGCAGCAACGGGTCTGAAGCCCGGCGACGATCTCACGAACGCCAAGGTCTCCGCGGCGCAGGCTGCGATTGTCGATCTCTACAAAAAGGCCGGCAAGGTAAACGTGTCCGTCGGCGCGGACCCGAAGAGTGTCGGCAATGGCAAGGTTGAGATCGATTGGCAGATTGCCGAAACACCCCCGAAAGAGGCTCCCAAGAAAAAGAAAAAAGACGATGAGGGCGGCCTCAGCACCGAGTAGGCTGTTCGCTTTAGGGATGTGTTTCCGGCACTTGTGAGATAAGCTTCGCTCGTCGTGTAAGCTAAAATTCGAGTCTACCGGAGCACCTATGGCGTCTGTCGCCCAAGCCCGTCTTCCATCGCGCCGCCTCGCGTCCCCGGCGATCCGGGAAATCGCTAGGCGACGCGTCGCCGAGCTCGCGGGCTTGGGGCTGGCGATGGGCGGCATAGCTCTGATCGTCGCGTTAGCGACCTATAATCCACGCGATCCATCACTCAACACAGCAACATCGCAGCACGCCACGAACTTGGCCGGCCCGGCGGGCTCGGTCGTTGCCGACTTTCTCCTGCAGGGTTTCGGCGCGGCGAGCATGCTGCCCAGCCTAGCGATGCTGGCATGGGCTTGGCGCATCGCAAGTCAGCGTGGCCTTGGCTTTGCGTGGATGCGTGTCCTGGCAACGGCCCTCGCTGTTCCGGCGCTGGCAACTGCTTTCGCCGTCGTCGATCCTAGCCTGTCCTGGCCGACGAGTGCGGGGCTAGGAGGCGCGGGTGGCCATCTGCTGGCGGTGACATTCCTCGACATGGCCCGCGGATCGCTCGGACAGCTCGGGTCCGCTCTCGTCTTTGTCGTTGCGAGCCTGGTGGCGATCGTGCTCGCTGCCGCGAGCTTCGGCCTCACGTTCGGTGAGTGGCGTGCCGCCGGCCGCGGTGCAGCTGTTGCAG
>CAZZVF010000108.1:0-9035 GCA_964657355.1 uncultured Buchnera sp. | reverse complement strand
GTTTATCTGCCTCGCTGACGCTAGATCTCGGCCAATCGGTTTTTCCAATACCACCCGCGACAGGGGTGTAACCAGGTTGTGCGCGCTGAGGTTCTCGCATACGGCGCCATAAAGACCAGGCGAAGTGGCCAGGTAGAAGACCCGGATCCGTGTGTCCTGCGCACCAGCAAAAAGGCCCGTTAACTGCTCCCAGCCATCATGCCTGGCGCCGTCCAGACGGGCATAGAAAATCAACCCAAGGAAAGCCTGCAACCTTGCAGAGTCGATGTCATTTTCAGGAACATGTTCGCGGAGCGCCTTTTCGGCGCGTTCCCGATAGCTGCCATCGTCAAGCTCAGACCGTGCTGCCGCAATAATACGGCATCGCTCGGAGAACTGTTTGTCGCGAAACCGCTGATAAAGCGCGGGCAGGAGCTTCCGCAAAGTCAGATCGCCGGTGGCGCCGAATACGACGCAGTCGAAGTCATCGACAGGAATTATTTTCGCCATCGTATGTGCCCTACTTTATGGTCACGACCCGTATTGAGTTGGTCGAACCGGCTTGGCCAAATGGGATGCCGGCTGCAACGACGAGCGACTCGCCCGATGAGGCAAAACCCTCCTCACGTGCGATCTTAGTGGCTCTACCCACGGCATCACTCATCGTTCGTGTATCCTGCGAGACAACAGGGTGCACACCCCATGCCAGAACGAGGCGTCGTGCTACATCCACCGTCGGCACAACGCCAATGATCGGGCGCACGGGCCGCTGGCGAGCAACCCTCAATGCTGTAGCACCGGAGGACGTAAATGCAGCAATCGCACGCGCCCCCACACTGCGGGTGATCTGACAAGCCGCGGAGGCAATCGCATCGGAAAGGCTCCCCTCCTCCGGCGGCCGCGCGACATCAACGGCACGGCGCCATCCGGCATCCTGCTCGACGCGCGTCACAATCCGATCCATGATGGCGACGGCTTCGGCGGGATATTGGCCTGCCGCAGTTTCGCCCGATAGCATGACGGCGTCCGCGCCATCGAAAACGGCGCCAGCCACGTCGCTCGCCTCTGCACGCGTTGGAGCAGGCGCGTTCATCATACTTTCAAGCATCTGGGTGGCAACGATGACGGGCTTTCCAGCGGCCCTTGCAGCGGTCACGATCCGCTTTTGCGCCAAAGGCACTTCTTCGGGCGGCAACTCGACGCCAAGATCCCCTCGAGCAACCATCACCGCATCCGAGAGGGCGACAATGGCCTCGAGCTGTTCAAGCGCTTGAGGCTTCTCGATCTTCGATACAATCCAGGCTCGCCCGTCGGCGATCGCCCGCGCCTCAACGACGTCCTCTGGCCGCTGTACGAAACTAAGCCCGATAAAATCGACGCCCTGATCAAGAGCGAATGCGAGGTCGCTCCGATCTTTCACCGTAAGCGCCGGAATCTCCAGCATAACGTCGGGAACGTTGACGCCTTTTCGGTCCGATAGCATGCCGCCCGTAAGAACATGGCATTCCAAATGGCCTCCGCGCGACCGTTCTACCCGCAGGCGGAGCTTGCCATCATCGAGCAAAAGCGTCGTGCCAGCCGACGCCGCCGAAATGATTTCGGGGTGCGGCAACTGTACTCGACGAACGTTGCCTGGCGTTGGATCCAGGTCCAGTTGGAAAGATTGTCCGGTCTGAAGGTGGACCCTGCCTCCTGCAAAACGCCCGACCCGAAGCTTCGGGCCCTGAACATCGGCCAGCAGCGCGATTGGCCTCCCGGTGGTCGCCTCGAGTGCTCTCACGCTTGCCACACGGTTTGCATGGTCGTCATGCGAACCGTGCGAGAAATTCAGCCGGAAAACGTCCGCGCCCATGTGAAACAGGCGCGAGATCATCTCGTCGCTCGAACTCGCCGGCCCGAGGGTCGCAACAATTTTGGTCTGCCTATGCCGGCGCATTGCGACGCGGGACGCCATTGATGGCTCCTTGCTGTGGCCAAGTTGGTCCGGGCGTTTGGAATGGCGCGGGCAACAGCTAACGATAACACGGTTGATCTTGTAACCGAGGCTTGAGCCTGTGAGCCCGGAATACCATCGCAGGCCTGTGGGTGCTATCTCGTAGCATACTGGGATGGCCCAGCTTCAAACCCATGGTAGCATTCTCGTGATTGACCGTATCCTCTTCGAGGGGTATCCGCCGCCCCCTCACTCAACGGGGACTAGGTCATGGCTGTAGCAGCCGTCGAGAAGCAGCGCGACGATGAAGCCAACGTGGGAGGCATAGCGGCGGACCGGCTCAGGAGTCTCGTTGAGAGGATCGAGCGGCTGGAAGAAGAGCGAAAGGCACTCGGTAACGATATCAAAGACATCTACGGCGAAGCGAAATCGGCGGGGTTCGACGTCAAAGTCATTCGGCAGATCATCCGGCTGCGGAAGCAGGAGCCCGCGGAGATCGAGGAACAAGAGACCTTGCTCGACGTCTATCGCCGGGCACTCGGAATGTAGGTTCGTCACACGACGCTCCTCGGAGGCTTCGTACCTTTGACCCTTGGCAGGGTGGCCTTACATGAGGGCTATCGGCTTCGGGATCTTCTTAATGCTGCATGTCCAACCCACCTCGGCCCCTGATGGCTCCACGGCTATTGGCGCCGAGGCATCTCAGCCACTGCCTACCTGGAACTTGGACGATTTGTATGTGGGGCGAGATGACCCGCGCCTAGAGGCTGACCTAGCCACCACGGCCGAATCTGCAAAGTTCTTCGCTCGGCAGAATGCTGGCAGGCTGGCCGACATGCCGGGCGTGGAACTAGCCGCTGCAATCGACGCCTATCAATCGATCGACGAAACGCTCGGCCGAGCCATGTCGTTTGCCCAGCTCCTCTTCAGCGCAGACAGCACCAATCCTGAGGCTGGACAGTTCTACCAGCAGATCATGGAAAGGTGCACGCTCATCAGCGCAGACACTCTTTTCTTTCGATTGGAACTCAACCGGATCGAAGACGACGTACTCGCCAGGAAATTGGAAGAACCAGCTCTTGAGCGCTGGCGTCCATTCTTGCGCGACCTGCGGGTTTGGCGATCGCACCAGCTGACCGATGAATTGGAACGCTTTGTCCATGAACGGGAGGTCACCGGTCGAGCCGCATGGAGCCGCCTGTTCGACGAAACGATCGCCGGAATGCGCGTCGACATAGACGGTGCCTCGCTGACAGTCAGCGACGCGTTGAACAAGCTGTCAGACCCTGATCGCTCGGTGCGGGAAGCGGCGGCTCATGCCGTCGGAAAAGCCTTCGGCAGTCGTCAGAAGCTTTTTTCGCTGATTACAAATACGTTAGCCAAGGACAAGGAAATTGTTGACACTTGGCGGCACTTCCCGCGTCCGGGGAGTGAGCGCAACATCTCCAATGTCGTGGAAGCCGACGTGGTGGACGCTCTGGTCTCTGCGGTCGAGCAGAGTTTTCCACGCCTTTCCCACCGTTATTACATGTTGAAGGCCAAATGGCTGGGGCTTGATCGGCTCCAGCATTGGGATCGCAATGCACCGTTGCCGGGCGACGATGATCGGCGCGTCTCCTGGGACGAAGCGAGAAGTCGGGTTCTCGATGCTTACACGCACTTCGACCCGGATCTTGGAGCGATCGGTCGACGATTCTTTGACCATCATTGGATCGATGCCGCTTTACGAGAGGGTAAGTCGGGAGGCGCCTTTGCACATCCGACGGTGCCCTCCGTCCATCCGTATATTCTGATGAACTTCCACGGCCGGACGCGCGATGTGATGACCCTTGCGCATGAACTGGGGCACGGAGTGCACCAGGTTTTAGCCAGTGAGCAGGGCTACCTGATGTCCGGGACGCCTTTAACACTCGCTGAAACGGCAAGCGTCTTTGGAGAGATGTTGACGTTCCGCTCATTGCTTGACGCGGAGACAAACCCTGCGCGGCGGCGGCTCATGCTGGCCGGCAAAGTCGAAGATATGTTGAACACGGTTGTTCGCCAAATTGCATTCTATCAGTTTGAAACGCGCATTCATGAAGAACGTCGCAATGGCGAGTTGCTGCCCGAACGCATCGGCGAGATTTGGCTCGAAATTCAAACCCAGAGTCTTGGGCCGGCTTTTGAATTTACACCCGATTACGCGGCATTCTGGTCATATGTCCCGCACTTCATCCACTCACCATTCTATGTTTATGCCTACGCATTCGGCGATTGTCTGGTGAATGCACTTTATGCCGAGTTCCAGGCCGGCCACCATGGGTTTGAAGTCAAGTACCGGCAGATGCTGCAGGCGGGCGGCACGAAAGTGCATCGGGAATTGCTAGCGCCGTTCGGTCTTGACGCTTCCGATCCCGCTTTCTGGAGCCGCGGACTCGATATCATTTCTGGTTTCATTGATGAATTGGAGAAGGAAGGCGTATCGGGGCTCGGCGCCTCGAGTGCCGGTTTCGCCGCAGGGACTGCAGGCGTTCATGGCTGATTACAATCCTCCATCCCCGCCACCGCCTTCCAGCAATATCTTTGGTGAAATCAGGCGCTTCGCTCGCACATCCGGGGCCGTCGGCGGAATCGCCGCCCGTGTTGCTGGCGAACGGGTCTTTGGAATCAAGACCGATCGAGGCGCACATGCGGAGGATCTGAGGGCGATCTTGGGAGGACTGAAGGGACCGCTCATGAAGGTGGCTCAGTTTCTCTCGACCGTGCCAGATGCGCTTCCGCCCGAGTATGCCGCTCAACTTGCAGAACTTCAGGCGAACGCTCCACCTATGGGCTGGAGCTTTGTCAAACGGCGCATGACGTCCGAACTCGGCGCCGGGTGGCAGGCCAAGTTTCAAACTTTTGGCCAGGAGGCGGCGGCGGCGGCCAGCCTAGGCCAGGTTCACCGGGCCACCTTGCACGACGGGATTTCGGTCGCTTGCAAGCTGCAATATCCTGACATGCCGAGCGTCGTGGAAGCTGACCTGAGACAGCTACGACTTGCGCTCTCGGTTTATCACCGGATGGATAACGCCATTCAGAACGAGGACATTTATAAAGAACTCTCCGAGCGTCTACGCGAGGAGCTGGATTATCTGCGCGAGGCTTCGCAGATGCGGCTCTACAGGATCATGCTCGCAGGTCAGGCCGCGGTTACGGTGCCGGAGCCGGTTCCAGAGTTTACGACATCCAGGCTCCTGACGATGACATGGCTCGATGGGCGTCCATTACAGCAGGTTCTCGACGATCAACCGCCAGAAGAAGTTCGTAACGAAATAGCCAAGGCCCTTTTCAACGCCTGGTACATTCCTCTTTACCGGTTCGGCGTCGTGCATGGCGATCCCCATCTCGGGAACTACCAGGTTAGAGCCGATCACGGCATCAACCTGCTGGACTTTGGCGCCATCAGAGTGTTCCGGCCGCATTTCTTACGGGGCGTGATCGACTTGTTCGAGGCGATCCGGGACAACGATGAGGACCGTGCGCATCACGCTTACGAAAGCTGGGGATTTGTCGGCCTGACGCGGGACAAGACCGATGTGCTCAACCAATGGGCGCGCTTCTTATACGAGCCATTGATCCAGGATCGCGCTCGCCTCATTCAAGAAAGCAACGATCCGCAATATGGACGCGAGATCGCCCAGAAGGTCCATGCGGGCTTGCAGCGGACAGGCGGCGTCCGTCCGCCACGGGAGTTCGTGCTCATGGATCGGTCGGCAATCGGCCTGGGCTCGGTGTTCCTGCGCCTGGGAGCCAGGCTCAACTGGCACCGTATGTTCCACGAACTGATCGAAGACTTTAGCGAAGACGATCTGGCGGCGAGGCAGGGGGGTGCCCTTGCCGCAGCCGGTGTTCCGCCCAGCCTTTGAAACCGACAACCTCGACAAGGGCCCTACTTGCGCACGGTGAATACCCACTGTTAGGTGCACTTAGAGGCCACAAAAGGCCATCTGGGGAGATCACGGCCTATGCGTCTTGCGGTGCTGAAGGAGCGGCGTGCCCATGAGACAAGGGTAGCGGCGACCCCCGAGACGGTGCGCAAGCTTGTCGCTCTAGGCCTTGAGGTGGTTGTGGAAAGCGGGGCCGGGGCCGGGGCCGCGATCGCTGACAAGGAATTCGAGGCAGCCGGCGCCGCGATAGGAGCAGATTCCTCCGCAACGTTGTCCAACGCAGGCATCGTCTTCGCCGTGCAGGTGCCTGAAGAACAGCAGAGAGTTCAAATCCCACGCGGCGCCCTGCTCATTTGCGTATTCGGGACACAAGCAGAGCCGGACGTCATTCGGTCACTGGCAGACGCAGGCATCGACGCGGCGGGGATGGAATTTCTGCCGCGGATTACGCGTGCCCAATCAATGGACATCCTGTCGAGTCAGGCTAACCTAGCAGGTTACCGCGGCGTCATAGAAGCAGCAGCAGCGTTTGACCGTGGTTTCGCTATGATGATGACCGCCGCGGGCACTGTGCCCCCAGCGCGCCTCTTTGTAATGGGTGCAGGTGTCGCCGGCTTGCAGGCCATCGCTACCGCTAGACGCCTGGGCGCCATTGTTGCCGCGACAGATGTTCGGCCGGCCGCCAAGGAAGAAATCAAATCTCTTGGCGCCACCTTCGTGGGCGTCGAAGATGAGGAGACAGCTAAGCAAACAGGCGCATACGCGCGCGAGATGACAGATGAGTTCCGGCGGAAGCAAGCCGAGCTCAATTCCGCTACGATCGCCAAGAACGATATCGTCGTGTGCACCGCCCTCGTACAGGGCGGCCGCGCTCCGACACTTGTCACTCAAGCCATGGTCGACGGCATGAAGCCCGGCAGCGTGATCGTGGATCTTGCATCCGATGGTGGAGGGAATTGCGAGGCGACGAAGCCTGGCGAGATGGCGATAACCGCCGGCGGGGTCAAAGTTCTGGGCTTCAGGAATTGGCCTGGTCGCATCCCTGTCGCCGCGAGCAACCTTTACTCAAAGAACCTTCTAACATTCTTGACCACCTTCTGGGACAAGGACGCCAAGGCGCCCAAGCTCCCCGAGGATGACGACATTGTCAAAGGCGTTATGCTGACACGAGCCGGTCGCGTCATCCACGCCCGGTTCGCCGGAAGTTCTGCGCCAGGCGGAGTTGACGAGGCTGAACGGCTGTCGTCGGCCACCGAGCCCGCAGAACCAGCACCGCATCCGCCATCTTCTCCCGAAAGGCCGGCTACCGATCCGGCGCCGGAGACTTCCCCATGAACCCGTTAGCCGACCAAGCCGACGACCTGGCGCATCGGGCAAGCGCTCTTGCCCATCAGCTTGAAGCCTTCACGCAAGTTGCGGCTCCAGTCTCAGCAGCGACAGAACCGTTCATCTATCTTTTGACGATTTTCCTTCTGGCATGTTTTGTCGGCTACTACGTCGTCTGGAACGTTACGCCGGCGCTTCACAGCCCATTGATGGCGGTTACTAACGGCATTTCCTCAGTGATCATCGTTGGCGCGATGCTCGCTACCGGATTGTCCCACGGTTTCTTGCCGCATCTCTTCGGGTTCATCGCCGTCACACTGGCTAGTGTGAACATCTTTGGCGGGTTCCTCGTGACGCAGCGGATGCTGTCGATGTTCAAGTCTAAGAAATAGGCTGTCAACGATGCCCCAAAGTCTGACCGCGCTCCTTTATTTGGGAGCAGCCGTCCTCTTCATCTTGGCGCTCCGCGGGCTGTCGAGCCCCGTGACATCCCGCCGCGGCAACCAATACGGTATGATTGGTATGGCTCTAGCCGTCGTTGCGACGCTGGGCCGGCAGGGAATGATGACGGATGGCTACGTCCTTATCATCGTTGGCATCGCTATAGGCGGCGCGACTGGCGCTTACGTAGCACGTAGCATTCAGATGACGGCTCTCCCGCAGCTCGTTGCCGCATTCCACTCACTAGTTGGGCTGGCGGCCGTATTCGTTGCTGCGGCCGCACTTAACGCGCCTGAGGCATTTGCGATCGGCCATCCGCATCACATCCACACGCAGAGTCTGATCGAAATGTCGATCGGCCTCGCAATTGGCGCAATTACTTTCAGCGGCTCGTTGATAGCGTTTGCCAAACTTCAGGCTCTGATGAAGGGCACACCGATCCTTTTCAAGTTCCAGCACCAGTTGAACCTGCTGCTTGGCATTGTCTTGTTGGGATTGATCGTAGCTTTCGTCAGCAGCGCCAGCCAGACGATTTTCTGGGCAATTGCAGTCCTCGCGATCGCTCTCGGATTCCTTCTCATTATCCCGATCGGCGGCGCCGATATGCCTGTCGTCGTGTCGATGCTTAACAGCTACTCCGGTTGGGCGGCGTGCGGCATCGGCTTCACGATCCAAAATCTTGCACTTATCATTACGGGAGCGTTGGTTGGCGCGTCGGGTGCGATCCTGTCCTACGTGATGTGTAAGGGCATGAACCGCAGCATCTTCAACGTTTTGCTTGGCGGCTTTGGAACAGATGCTGCTGGCGCTGCGGCCGGAGGTCCGATAGGCGACCGGACGGTAAAGAGCGGCAACGCTGATGACGCCGCCTTTATTATGAAAAATGCCAGCAAGGTGATTATCGTGCCCGGCTACGGAATGGCTGTGGCACAGGCTCAGCATGCGCTTCGTGAAATGGCCGATAAACTGAAAGCCGAAGGCGTGGACGTGAAATACGCGATCCACCCGGTGGCCGGCCGCATGCCTGGCCACATGAACGTGCTGCTTGCAGAAGCAAATGTCCCCTACGACGACGTGTTCGAGCTCGAACAGATCAATAACGAGTTTAGCACTGCCGATGTAGCTTATGTCATCGGCGCGAACGACGTAACAAATCCCGCTGCAAAGACAGATCCCACGTCTGCAATTTATGGGATGCCGATCCTGGACGTTGAAAAGGCGAGGACGGTGCTCTTCATCAAGCGCTCGATGGCGTCGGGTTATGCAGGCGTCGATAATGAGCTGTTCTTCCGTCCCAACACCATGATGCTCTTCGCAGACGCCAAGAAGATGACCGAGGAAATCGTGCAGGCGCTAGACAAGTCGTAACACCCGCGCTTGCTTCAATCGCGCTGGTATATCCTCATCGGCATCCCTTCAGCCGGCCGCATCGTAACCCGGAGCTTTGG
>CAZZVF010000107.1:0-9046 GCA_964657355.1 uncultured Buchnera sp. | reverse complement strand
AACCCCATGGTGCGGCTGGCCCGCGACCTCGTGGCGGCGGGCGAGATCGGCCGGAATGCCTTGTTCGATCCCCGCCTGCTCAAGGAGTTCGGCCAGCAGGAACACGTAGGCGGGCCCGCTGCCGGAAATCGCCGTGATCCGGTCGATGAGCGTTTCGTCGGGCAGCCAGGCGACCTCTCCGACCGCTTCCAGAAGACGGTTGCACAAGTGTTTCTGGGCTTCATTCGTCCGGCGGTCCGCACAGGCGACCGTCATGCCCTGCCCGATCGCCGCCGGCGTGTTTGGCATGGCGCGGACCACGGCATTGACGCTAGCCAGACCGGCCGAGATATCGGCCGCGGTCTTGCCCGCGAGTATAGACAGGACGACCGCGTCCTCCGGCAGCAGCCTGCCAAGCGCCGGGAGGATTTCAGCAGCCATCTGCGGCTTGATGGCGAGAATGGCGGCATGCGGCCGAAAGCCGCCAGGCAGCGCTTCGAGCGAGGCGACGACCTGGTCCTCGGGGCGTCCCGCACCGGGAGATGCTTGCGGATCCACCAGCACGGACGGCTGCAAACCAGCCTTGCGCCATCCGGCGAACATGGCGCCACCCATCCGCCCCGCCCCCACCAGGAGCAAAGGCGGGATGAGGTCAGCATTCATGCTTCGCCGACGCACTCCAGCATTGCCGCTTCCAGCGCTTCCGCCGGGGTCTTGCCTCCCCATAGGACGAACTGAAAGGCGGGGTAGAAGCGCTCGCACTCGGTGATGGCGATATCCACCATGTCCTCGAGACTCTCGGCCGAGGCGCCTGGTGCGCCACGCAGCAGCACGGAGTGGCGGAACAGCGGCATGCCATCGTCGCTATCCATGCCGAAATGGCCGATCCAGAGCTTCTCGTTTGCCCGGGCGAGCAGCTCATAGAGCGCGGCACGACGCGGCGCGGGCACCTTCAAGTCGAAAGTGCAGGTGAAATGCATGGCCGAGATCTCGTTCGACCAGCTGAAGTAGAGACCATAATCGCACCACTTACCGGGCGCCTCGGCGGCCATCTCGGCATCCGAACGCCGGTCGAAAGCCCAATCGTTGGCGGAGACGATCTGCTCCATCACGTCGAGAGGGTTTGCGGCGGCACGGGCTTCGAGCATCTGCAGGGACATATGGGGTCTCCCCAGGGTGCAGGAGGAAGGCCGAAGCGTGACCTTGGACAAATTCGGCAACAAACCTAATCGGTCGTGATCAGGATGTTAGCGGCCGCAGTGGAGTCGCCGCAAGATGAAGCTAAGGCAATTCGCGGTAATGTTGATCGGCAACCAGGCTTGCAACTTCGCGCAGCAGCAACGTCTACGCCTGGCTGCGTTACCCTGACCTTACGAGATGTTGAACGCACTCGCTGTGAGGTTCGATACGCCGAGCAGTGTCAAGTGCGTGCCATCCTGCAGAGTGAGGAACGTGTTGCCGCCGGAAACAGTTTCGGTGGCCAGCACGGCGGCGGCACCGCCTGCATACCCTTGCAATCCGATATGGTCGATTGCGGTGTTGAAGTCGTAGATGGTAGCCGCGCCGCCTGAGGTTCCATTGGTGAAGGCGAAGGTGTCCGCGCCGCCCATGCCTTCGAACAAGCCCTGGCCGTTGCCGATATGGAACAGGTCGCTGCCGCTCCCACCTACCATGGTTTCGTATCCGCTGCCGCTCTGCAGCGTGTCGTTCGCCGTCGACGAAGCGCCCCACACAAAGATGCCACTACCCGAACCTCCGACCGAGACGGCAGCCGAACCAGTGACATAGACGCTGTTCCCGGCAGCGGCATCCACCGTGCTCGCACCGAAACCCACAAGGAAGACGCTGCCGCCGGCGGCGCCCCATATCTGAGTAAGGCCAGTGCCGCCATAGACGGTAACCGGCCCTTCGCCCATTTGGGTCTGGAGATCTGGCGAACCCACCTGAAGGTCGCCCGAGCCGCCAACGACGGCGGAGGCACCGGAGCCTGCGAGATAGGACGAGAAGCCGGAAGTGCACCACAGCACGTTGGGGTCGTAGGAGGTGCCGCCTGCGCCGCCATCGACGAAGATCTGGCCGGCGGTGCCAACGACGGTCACCGGCGCGTTGCCCCCCTCGACCAGCAGCGTGCCGGATGACGGGCCGAAAATGACCGGTGTATTGTCCGACAGCCGCGCATCCACGGTGTCGTTCGTCGTGCCGCCACCCAGGCAGGCGATCGTATCGTTGCCGTACGAAGTGACGTAATTCTGCGCGCCGCCGAGCGCCACCAGGCTGCGCTGGTCGCTGGTGATGATCGTGACGTTGCCTATGCCCGTGGCATAGATGTCGTTGCCCCCGCCCTGGATCGTCACGGTGGCGTTGGTGGCGAAGACGGTCTGCGCGCCAAGCCCGCCCACCAGCGTGTCGCCGTTAGCGCCCACGATCGTGTCGTTGCCAAGGTTGCCCACGAGCGTGGAGCCGGTTCCGCCCACGTTGAAATCGGCGATGCCGACATTCGCCGAGCCCTCGACGATGAGGCCCTTGTAGCCCTCCGGCATGGTGATCAGCGAACCGCTGACCGGGTCGGTCACCACGCCGATATTGGCGTAGATCGGCACCGCCGGTCCGAAATCCGTGCCGTCGAGCGAGTCCCAGACATAGGGCGTGAGCAGGTTGTTGCCGCCTTCCCCGATCGCCTGGCCGAGCCAGTACTGCGCGTAGTCAGGCAGGCTCGCGATGAATGTCGCGGGATTGACTGGCCCCGTAAGCGGTGGATTTCCCATGTTGCCTCCTCCATTGCCGCCTGTCTGTCCCGGTGTGGTCGTCAGGATGGTGCCGCCGCCGGGCGCCGCGGACACGTTGAACACGGCGCCAGCCTGGACGCCGAGCAGGGTCAGCCGGGTAAGCACCTGGTCGCCTGCGTAGAGGGTGAGTTGACCGATGCCGGGCCCGCTCGCGGCATAGTCGGCGGAGGTCGCACCACTGGTGGACAGGAGGATCTGGTCGCTCGTGCCGAAATCGGCGATCGCGGCGGCCGCCATGCCATCGGCTAGTGTGAGGGTGCCTGCGGCGGTGAAGTCGATGGTAAGGCCGGCTCCGGACGTGCCGTCCAGCACGAGGTTGGCGCCGACGCCGATGAGCAGCGTTCCGCTGCCGGAGACCGCTCCGAGGGCGAGCGTGCCGCCTTCAGCCAGGATCAGTCCGTTATCGACGATATTGCCGCTGAGATTGACCGCGCCTTCGCCTTGCAGAACACCACCGGCATCAATGCTGACCGCGCCGAGTACCGCGTGCCCGGTGCCGCCGATCTCGACGGAGGAAAACGCGTCGGTCAGGATGGCGCTCGCCGCCGTCTTCAGCGTGATGCCGCCGGCGGTGACAGAACTCCCCGAGGTTGCGATCAGGACGCCGTCGGCGTTGGCAACGCCGGCCAGTCCCAATGTCAGCAGGCCGTCGATGGCGACCGTTCCACCGCCTGCCGCGATGCCGCCCGCGACCACACCCAAAGAGGCTTCGAGCGACGCGCCCGCGGCAAAGGCGACCAGGCCCGGGTCGCCGGCCTCACCGACATCGAGGGCGCCGACCGAGTATTGTGCGCCGAGCGCCACATCGCCCAACAGCGTGAGAACTGCGGCATCGGCAGGACCCACCACCTGCTGGTAGCCCTGAACCGGGCCCTGGATGGTGACCAGATTGTGTTGTCCAGGTGCGATCGCGGCAGGCGTGGCGCCGTTGGTCACATCCGTCCAGTTGGCCGCCTTGTTCCACTCGGTATCGAGTTGCCCGGTCCAGACATACACGTCGGGCGTCACGGTTCCTGGCGAGGGACCGTTGCCGTTCCACGGCTGGACCGTGATTTCGGCGCCTGCATCGGTCGGTTGCACCGAAAACGTGTCGCCCGAGTAGTCGCCGGAGAGGACCAGCTGGCCCGCAACCTGGCCGCCATAGGTCATCGTCAGCGTGCCCACATTGCCCGCGCCCGGCGACCAGACCAGACCGCTGACGAGGCTCGAACCGACGACGATGCTGTCGCCGGCGCCAAAACCCGCAATGGTTCCAGCCGGCACTTCGGCAGTGCCTTCAAGGAACAGCGTTCCGCCGCCGCCTGTGAAGCTGATCGGGCACAATTCGGTCCCGTCGAGAACGAGGGTCGATTCCGTGCCGATAGAAAGCATCCCCGTGCCGGCAACGCTGCCGACGATGAGTGTGCCGCCGTTGGCGCCGAGCGCACCATTGTCCACGATCCGCCCGGGCGCGTTGAGGCTGCCTGTTCCGGTCACGACAATCCCGGTGTCGAGCGTGATGGCGCCCGCGGCCGCACTGGCGAGCGTGCCGATTTCGATGGAGCCGCTGCTGTCGGTTTCCATGCTGCCCTGTGCCAGCACGAGGCCGCCCATCTGGATCGTGCCATGCGTCCCGACTGATGCATCCGCCACGCTCGCGCCGGCACCGCCGAGTGTCATGGTGCCAAGCACCGTGCACGAGGCAGCGGTTCCACTGACCAGAAGGTTGCCGGAGGCCAGGTTCGCTTGCGTAACAGCCAGTGTGGAGCCGCTATTCAGCTCGATGAAACCGGATGCGAGGACACCCGCGACGGGTGCCCCGATCTGCAGGCTGGTGGCGGTGAAGCCGGCCGCCAGCAGTGTATTTCCGGTAAAGCTCAGGCTGCCACAGAGGCCGGGACCGCCGACCGTCTGGAACGATGCGCCTGACGGTCCCGCGATTTGAACGAGGTTCTGAATACCGGGCGCGGTTTTCGACACGAGCCCGGTGGTGAGGTCGATCCAGTTCTTGGCATTGTTCCAGCTGCCACTGACGGGCTGCGCCCAGGCCAGCAGGTCGGTATTGCCCTGACCGCCGCCGCCGCCGCCACCGCCGTATGTGGAAACCAGGATGTCCGTGCCGCCCAGGCCGTCCGGTGCGGTCAGGAAGTGCTGGTTCACGAAGCCACCTACGAGCTTGAGGGTAGCAACCGGCGTAGTGCCGTAGGTCAGGGTAAGCGTGCCGGAATTGCCGCTCGGATCGCGCGCGAACGAAGCAGCGTCGATCTGGTCGCCCTGGATGTCGATCACGTCACCCGGCACGAGGCCGGTGATCACACCCGTGGGCGTCACCAGCTCGCTCGAGAGTGCCAGCGTCGCACCCACGCCGGTCATGGTGATCGCCTCGGCCGTCCTGCTCACCAGGTCGAGCGTGCCGCCGCCATTAACCGCGAGTGCCCCAAGCCCGGTGACGGCGCCGAGCGTGAGCGCTCCCCCCGACGCGGTGATGGTACCGAAATTCACGATGGAGCCGTACGGGTTGATGCTTCCGTTGCCGGTTACGGTGGCGCCCGCATCGACCGTGAAGGCGCCTGCAGCAGCCCCTCCTGCGGTGCCGATCTCGACGGTCGCGGTGGGATCGGTGGTGATCCAGTCGCCCGATCCGCCGCCCATGACCAGCGATCCTGCCCGGACACGGGCGCCCGCAGCCACGCTCAGCGTCGCGGTCGGCAGGCCCACGCCCAGGGCGCCGCCACCCAGGACAAGCGTTCCAGAAATGGAGAGTGCGCAGCCGGCACCGGACAACGAAATCGCGCCATCGGCAATGATCGTGCTGGAGGTCGCCAGCGTGGTTCCCGGCAGCAGATCCAGCATGGCGGCGGTGCCTGAAGCGGTTCCGGCGGTCAGAGCGCCTACCGCGAAGGCGCCGGTCAGAGCCAGGTCGCCTGTGATGCCGAGGGTTGCGGCGTCCCCAGGACCTGCAATCACGGAAAAGCCCGTTGTTGGCGCCGCTATGGAGACGAGATTGTTCAGCCCGGGCGCCACAGCCGCCGGGCTCTTCCCGGTCGTGCTGTTTGCCCAGTTGGCAGCGACGTTCCAGCGCCCCGAACCGGGGGCGATCCAGCTGTACACGTCGGGACCCGCCGTGCCGCCGCTCAGGCTACCCCCGCCGCCACCACCTGGTGCGACGGTCACCAGGGTTCCGCCCGCGCCGTCTCCCGCCGTCAGAAAGACATCCTGCGCGTAATTGCCGGCGAGAATGACTGTGGCGGCGATCTGGCTGCCGTAGGTGAGGGTCAGCAGACCCATGTTAGAGCCGGTCGTGGCATAGATGGCGGACGAGATCGGGCTGCCGAGGAAATCGATGGAGCAGCCGGGCACAAACCCCGTGACCACGCCAGCGGGCGCATCGTGCTCGGCCGCAATGGCCAGAGTACCGTTCGCGCCGGCGAACACGATCGCTTCGCCCGGGCCGCATACGCCATTGAGGTCCAGCACCGACCCGGCATCGATCTCGAGCGTGCCTGCGCCGCTGACGGCACCGACCAGGAGCAGGCCACCGGAGGCCGCGAGCGTGCCGTTGTTGGTGACCAGGCCGTAGCCGTCCGCATCGCCGAAACCCGCCACGCGAATGGAGCTGTCGATGGTGAAACGCCCAGCCTGCGCGCCACCCGCAGTGCCGATTTCGACGATCGATGTGGGATCCACGTAAATATGCGCCGCACTGGCATCGAGGCTGAGGCCGGCAGCCTGAATGTCGCCGCCATTAGTCGCATCGAGCGTGCAGCTTGCGCTGCCGATACCGTTCTGGCCGGTGCCGAGCGTCAGTGTTCCGGCAACCAGCAGCTGGCTGCCCAAGCCGCCGGCCACGATGCTTCCGGTTGCCAGAGTAGCCGTGCCTGCCTGCACGATGGCGGACGGTGCGATGCCGAGCAGGCCGCCTGATCCATCCGCACCCAAGCTCAGCAGTCCGAACCCGAACTGGCCGGCAAGTGTCGTGTTGCCGGTGAACGCTGCGGATGCGGCAAGCCCCGCACCCGTAATGGTCTCGTTGCCAGTGCCCGTCGGGCCACCGATGAACACGCTATCCTGCGCGCCAGGAACGTACAGCGACGGATCCTGTCCGTCGGTCGTGTCGTCCCAGTTGGATGCCAGCGACCACGCGCCGCCGCCTTGGCTTAACCATACGAACGCCCTCGCAACCATGCCGCTCTCCCAAGGCCAATGCCGGCTTCGGGACTTTGTTAGGCATGCAGGTATTAACTGATGGAGAATCGTTACGGTGACAAGTCGTTATTTTAACGTAACGAGACGAGCCGCCTTGCGAAAGCGCGGGTCAAACCCCCCGGATGATGCCGATGATGAGGCTGATGGCGAGCAGCCCGGTAAAGATGACGAACAGGGTACGAGCCAGGCCTGCTGCCGCGATGATGCCGCCGAAGCCCAGCAGGCTGGTCAGCAGGCAGGCGACAACCAACACCAGGATCCACCGCAGCATCCAAAACCCTCCCGATGAGGCTCCATTACGACGCGGCGGCCGGAACCCAAACTGGACCCCGAGCGCGCCCGATCCTTGCCGCCAGCGCATCGCACCCAACGTCCTGCCTGTCGCGCGAGCGCCAAGCCCGACACGTGCGGCGACCTCTGGGGCAACACAGGGGGGAAATGTGGGGCCGGAACCAAGCAGGGTGGCTGTCGTTCGCAGACGGTGGGAGAGAACGGATGAGCAGTACGGCAGCGCGGCTGCAGGATACCCCGGCCCCGACGAGCCGTATGGAGCCTCGCGCGAACACGGTGGCAACGTCGTTCAACTCTACCAGGGCCTATACCGAGACGCTTTGCGCCGCACTCTCCGCCGAAGATCAGTGTATTCAGTCGATGGACGATGCGAGCCCCGCCAAATGGCATCGCGCGCACACGACGTGGTTCTTCGAACAGTTCATCCTGCAGCCTCTGTTGCCGGGCTATGCGGTGTTCGACCCGCATTTCCAATACCTCTTCAACTCCTATTACGACACAGTCGGACCCCGACATCCGCGTTTTGCGCGGGGGATGATCACGCGACCCGACGCTGCACATGTCGGCAAATACCGGCAGGCGGTCGATGCGGCCGTGCTGGCCTGGCTGCCACATGCGAGCGATGAGCAGCTTGCGCTGGTCACCCTCGGCATCCATCACGAACAGCAACACCAAGAGCTGCTGCAGACCGATATACTGCATGCCATGGCGCAAAACCCGCTGCATCCGGCTGCCATCCCGGATTGGCGGGAAGCGGCAACGGCGCCGGGCCCGACCCGTTTCGTGAAAATGCCTGGCGGTATAGCGCGTATCGGTCATCGGGGAGCGGGCTTCTCTTTCGACAACGAAGCGCCTGCACACCAGGCGCTGCTTGCGACGCACAGCCTCGCGACGCGCCTCGTTCGTAACGGGGAGTTTGCGGCCTTCATGGCGGACGGCGGCTATCGTACGCCGTCGCTTTGGATGGCGGACGGCTGGGCACGCGTGCAGGCAGAGGATTGGGAGCATCCTTTCTATTGGCGCCAAGCCAGCGGCAATGAGGCAGGCTGGTTGCAGCTTACGCTTGCCGGCCCGGCGCCGCTCGACCCCGACGCGCCGGTTCGCCATATCAGTTGGTATGAGGCCGATGCATTCGCCCGTTGGGCCGGCGCGCGCCTGCCGCTGGAGGCAGAGCTGGAAGCGGCCCATAACGATGCTCAAATCGAGGAACTTGCCGGGCACGTCTGGCAATGGACCAACAGCGCGTATCTCGCCTACCCCGGCTTCAAGCCTGCGCCCGGTGCCGTCGGTGAGTACAATGGCAAGTTCATGATCAACCAGATGGTGTTGCGCGGCGGCTCGGTTGCGACACCTGCCGGACATACGCGTTCCACCTACCGCAACTTCTTCCAGCCCGAAAAACGTTGGCAGTTCAGCGGCCTGCGCCTTGCGCGCGACTAGAGCGTCGTCCGATCGAAGTTGATCGGCAAACTCTAGCTCTTTGTTTTTGGCGAGCATCTTTATCCGACGGGTGACCCCATCTGGTCGGATGATGCTCTAACACCCTGCGCGACGGGCGCAGTCAGTTAAAGCGGGACGAATTCATGCTCGACGCAGCCTTTGCAACATCGGACATCGTAGGCCTCGCTATCGAGGGTCTTAGCAAGGCGCAGAAAACTCTGCCGCCGAAGCTGTTCTACGATGCCGAGGGTGTGCGTTTGTTCGACGCGATCACGAAGCTTCCTGAGTATTACCTCACCAGGACGGAGCGGGCGCTGCTCGGCGAGCGGTTCGATCGCGCCTATCCGGTCGACGGCGTCAACGAC
>CAZZVF010000106.1:0-9069 GCA_964657355.1 uncultured Buchnera sp. | reverse complement strand
AATGCCGATCAATTCTTTTTCGATCGGACGCGACTGCCAACTGGTGGTTATGGGCCCTCTCGGCCGCGTCGATCTAACCTATGTAACCGGCTTTGAAAGCCGGCAACTGACGCAGTCTGTCCGGTTGGATCGACTGGACGGCGTGCCGATGGGCGCGGAATTGCCAAAGGGATGGGAGGGTAGCTTCGAGGTAGAGCGCGGGACAAGTGCCGTCGATGATTTCATTGCGGCCTCGGAGCAGAACTTTCTCAGTAGCGGCTCGCTGCCCGCCGGCACGGTGTATCAGTACGTCAACGAGGTTGATGGTTCCACATCAACATATCAATATAGCGGTGTCGTCTTCAAGCTCGTGAATGCTGGTTCCTGGAGGGGCGATGCCAGCGTCAAACAGAAACTGGAGTTCTTTGCAACTCAGCGGCAGCGCGTCTGATGAGCGCTCCGAGCGACCGTTTGGTGAGCGAAGCAGCTGTGTGCGTCCAGGTCCGGGACACGGAAGGACGGCTCCTTGAAGTCAGGCGCATGAACGCTCTCGACCGGTTACGCCTGTTTAAGGCGGTCGGTCCTACGCTCGCGCAAAATGCGCCATATCTTGGAATGGCAATGCTGGCATCGTCAGTAGTTTCGATGGATGGAATTCCTGTTCCGGTGCCGGCAACCGAGTTGCAGATCGAGGCACTAATAGCGCGGCTCGGCGACCCAGGAATTTCTGCCGCTGCGGATGCCTTGGCGCCAGCCTCCAATAGTGTGGACATACATACTTCGGGAAACTGAGCAGGCACCCCGATCTCGTGGATTGCTTATATCTGGTGAAGAACGGGGTGCCATTTGACGTAGCGTTCTCTCTACCGGACAACGAACGGCTTGCGTGGATTGTCATCATGGGCCGGTTTGAGGGTCTCGAGTTTGATTGGAGCACGCGGGAATGGACGAGGACATAGAAGTTGGGTTTGCGCGCGCCGATTCGAACCGCCGGGACGTGATGCATTCCCTTAATACGGCGCTTACTGAATTTTGTTTGCAGGCGTTCTCCGAGATTGAACTGGCGATTGGCCGACTTATGGGCGTTTCGCGGTTCTTTGCCGAGGGAAGTTATCGAGGGTCTTGGTTTCATCTGTCGGTCAACCGAGCGCCAAGAGGTCTGACGCCATGAGCCACGCCCACGAGATTGGATTATCGTTAGCGCTCCGTGACGGCGTCGCGAAAAGCGCTCTGCTCGCACAAAGTGACATCCTCGCGATAGACAGGGCAACAAGGGCCAACGTTGTTTCCTTGCAAGATTTGCAAAGCACCTCGAACCTAATCTCTCGACTTTCGGGCGTTGTCACAGTACGAGAGCCCATCCTTCCAACCGAGATTTCAGAGAAGGTTAACTTCTCGTCTGAAGCGAAACACGACAAGCCCGAACTACCTCCCATTACGATCGCCGGCCCTGCTGCGTTGTTGTTGGCGGAGTTCGGAGACAGGGCCAAACGGGAAAGCCTTTCTCTTACGACGCAAGCCGTTAGTTGGGCGGAACTCACAAACCTACCGCCCAAGTCCCTGCTGCCCGAAAGTGCGCCTGCAATTCAGCAGTTGCGAAAGCCTGAAGGTGCGGGCGACGATGGAGCGCCCGTCGCGTCCCCCCTGGAAGTTCACGCTCCTTGGAAGGCGACGTCTGCTCAAGCCGCCCCGGTGAGACAGACCGCTGAGAGGATAACTGTCCTGAAAATGGCGAGCGAAAGAGAGGGTGGAACTTTCCTTTCGTCTCGCTCGCGCGCAGCTGCCGCCCCGCCGGCAATAGCAATGCTTAGCGTGCCTTATACCGGGCCGGCTCTACCGGCACCCGGGGACGCCCCAGCAGCGCCGGGGCCGGTCAGCCTAGGAAAGCCTCTGAATACCAACCTCATACAGGAGGTTCTCGGGGCGACAGAGAGCGGCACTCCAAATGCACCTGCCGCGCCCCTGGCACGAGTGTCGGCGCAGCTTCAACGAGAAGGGCGGTTGTTCAAACAACGTGACGCGGTTGACGACGCACTGGCGAAGACCAGCGACTTGCCGTCTGCACCACCAGCAAACATGCGCGAGCAGCAGCATATGGAGGGTGACGTGTATCTGGACGGAACTTTGGTCGGACGATGGATTAGCAGGTTCCTGTCTCGGGAAGCTTCGCGCAGCCCTGCCGGCCCAACTGGCTTTGACAAGCGACGCAGTCCATTGATGCCGGGCGCTAGTGTGGGGATGTAATGGGACTTACGCTGGGACCATTCGACTTTGCACAGTTCGAAGTGCCGGACAAGGTTCGCTTTGGCGGCCGACAATCGCTCGCTATCCACAAGCTACCCGGCGGCGGCAGGGTCGTTGATGCAATGGGGCGTGACGACGGCGAGATCAACTGGAGCGGCATTTTTACAGGCGCAACTGCAAGCAGTAGGGCACGGCAACTCGATGCCCTGCGTGTCGCCGGTGCAGGCCTTGCGCTGAGTTGGGACGCATTCTGCTATTTCGTTATTATTTCCCGACTTGATCTTGATTTTCGGAATTCTTGGTGGATACCCTTTAAGATAATGTGCGTTGTCATAACCAATGGGTCTTCTTCATCAGCTGTTCCTCCGCTCGATCTCTCAGCGACTGTACTATCCGACTTATCTGCAGTGAGCAGCTTCTTTGATGTCTCTAAGGCGGTTTCGGCTTTGTCGCTTGTCGGCGCTCTTAGTAATGGCACTCAGCAAAACGCGTCCGTGCTCAGCGCAGTAAGCGCAGCCTCCACCGGTCTCAGTAGACGGTTAGCTGCTTCAGAGGTCGCACTGGGCGCCGCAGCTCCTTCTAACCTGGCACAGAGTGCACAGACCCTAGCACAGCTTTGCTGCGCTCAAGGGTTCCTGAGCCGTGCAGGCAGCAACATCACGGAGACAGATAGCTAATGCGGATCGTGACAGTTACTGGCGGAACGCTGTTTCAAGTCGCTGCTTTATACCTGGGAGACGCCACGCAGTGGGACAGGATAGCAAGCTTAAATAACATAGACGATCCTTGGCTGGCTGGTGTCGTCACTCTGCGGATTCCCGATATGCTCTCAGTGGCGGGAGGCGGCATAGGTTGGTCAGTAACTTAAGGGCGCCGAATTCGAGGGTTCTTGTAAACGGAACGCTTCTTTCCGGTGTAATCGATTTTGAAGTTTGCTCGACCAGCCATTTATCAGCTGATCGTTTCCGCCTTCGCCTAGCGTTGGCTGCTTGTGGAAGTGCGATCTGGTCGCTGTCGTCGATAGAGGTTGGCATTGATGTCGAAGTTGGTGGTTTTGCCCGCTCTCTGATCGTCGGCGATGTTGACCGTGTGGAGATTGATGTTGTGCTAGGAGAGGTCATTGTCGATGGCAGAGATCTTTCGTCGCGACTACTCGTCGGTCGTACGCAAGAAACTTTTGAAAACCGGACGGCGAGCGAAATAGCTGAACTGCTTGCCGCGCGGCATGGGCTTTCTGCAACGGTTACACCGACGACATCCCGGGTAGGGCGCAACTTCCAGAACGGATGTGCGAGGCTGACCCTCGATCAATATTCACGAGCAAGCACTGAGTGGGATCTGCTAACAGATCTTGCCGAAGGGGAAGGCTTCGACGTCTGGGTCGCGGGCACTAGTTTGAATTTTTGCCCG
The DNA here is from genome assembly GCA_964657355.1 of uncultured Buchnera sp. GTDB lineage: Bacteria > Pseudomonadota > Alphaproteobacteria > Acetobacterales > Acetobacteraceae > BOG-908. The sequence continues at coordinate 5,436 of CAZZVF010000106.1, read as the reverse complement.
CCGTTGTCGGGGCAGTCGCCAGTCCTTGTGAGCCCAGAAGACTGTGTCCATTTGCGGTTACAGCGTAGTTTAAGCCTGGACTCTCAGCTTGGAGTCATTGTGCGTAGTTGGGATTCACGCGGCCAAACGTCTGTAAGTCAGAGCGCTTACTCCCCTGGGGCGTCCGAAGTGTCGCCTAGTTATGTCCTTCTCCGGCCGAACTTGGCAGCTGACGCTGCGCAAAGTCTTGCGGACCATGTGCTGGAACAGATGACGCAGCATGGGAGAACAATCTCAATTGAGATGCCTGGCGAGTTGCAGCTCGATCCGCGCTGCGCGATTCAAGTCCTTCAGACTGGAACCGATTTCGACGGCCTCTATGTCATTTCTGAAATTGAGCGGCGGTTTTCATTCCGCCACGGATTCTCCCAAGTCGTTCAAGCACGAAGGCCGTCATGGACCAATTCCTCAACATCATAAAGGCCCACGCGGCGCGCCTGGATCAGGCGACTGCTCAGCCGCGTCTCGGTATTGTCGCTTCCGTTGACCCAACCAACTTCACAGCGCGCGTGACGATCCAACCGGAGGGCGTTCTTTCTGGCTGGTTGCCTGTCAGCACGCCTTGGGCCGGGCCGAACTGGGGTCTTGTTTGCCCTCCCTCTCCTGGAGATCAAGTCGTCGTTCTCTGGCAAGAAGGCGATGCCGAAAACGGCATTGTAATTGGGCGATTGTGGTCGAGCGTGGCTGCAGCTCCGGCAGCCGTCTGTGGTGAAATGTGGCTCGTGCACAAAGAAGGAAGCTTCATCAAATTGCTCAGTGATGGATCTATTTCCACTCACGCCACTACCTGGAACCACGTCGGTGACTTGCATGTGAGTGGGAATGTCTTCGACGGTCATGGGGCAATGGCCACTTTGCGGACCCATTACAACGAACACGCACATCCGCCATCGACGACGCCGCCTATCCCACAAGATTGAGGAGCCGAGATGCAGGACGCGGCACTGATGTGGAGCAGCGATTACATACCCGGTCCCACCGGGGACATCGGGCTGCTAGATGGGACTTTGCTTGGGCAACAACGCGTACTGCGAAGGCTGTTGACGAACCCGGGGGACTACCTCTGGCAACCAGATTACGGCGCGGGTTTGGGCCAATTCATCGGTACACCGCTTGATGTTCTTGCGGTCGTATCGGCGATCCGAAGGGAGATATTCAAGGAGGCAGCCGTCTCGCCCCTACCCGAGCCGCTTATTGAAGCGGTGCAAGCTTCCGACGGAACAGTAGTCATCGACATTCGTTACGTTGACTCGACGACAGGTGACACGCAGGTTCTAGCGTTTGCGATGAACTCCTAAGATGGAACTTGCTCTCCTTACCTTCGCAACCTTATTGCAGCGCATGGCAGCGTCAGTACAGGGTGCAGCGACCACCTTAGTAGATCTCTCCATCGGCAGCGTTTTGCGCGCTTGCATGGAAGCCTCTGCGTCGATTGCCCTATGGATGCAATGGCTGATCTTGCAGGTTCTCGCAATGACGCGGGCGGCCACCAGCAACGGCTCGGACCTCGACAGTTGGGTGGCTGACTTCTCGTTGCAGCGACTACCGGGCTCGCAAGCGACTGGCACGGTAACATTTGCGCGTTATTCGGCAGGCCTGCCCGCTTTCATAGCCTTGGGCGTGCTGGTGCGCACAACCGACGGAACGCAGACTTTTGGCGTTGTGCAGGATGTGAACAACCCAGCGTGGAACGGGAGCGACGGCTACGTCATTGGGGCTTTGTCAGCCAACGTGGACGTTCCGGTTGAGGCTCTGTCCTTTGGACTTGCAGGCAACGTCCTGGCTGGCGCAATCGGTTTATTGGCGACACCAATTGTGGGCATCGACACCGCACAAAATCAACAGGCTCTGACGGGTGGAGCGGAGCAGGAAACGGACTCGGCCCTTCGGAGCCGGTTCACTGGTTACATAAACACTCGCTCACTCGCCACCACCGGCGCACTGATGACTGCTGCGCAGTCTGTCCGGCAAGGCCTTCGCCTCGCGGTTCTTGAAAATCAGGATCGGTCCGGGGCTGCTCAGATAGGCAACTTCATTGTTGTAGCCGACGATGGTTCAGGTTTTCCTCCAGCAATCCTTATAAGCCAGGTTGCAGCCGCTATCGAGATAGTACGGCCGATTGGGTCTACTTATTCTGTGACCGGACCGGTGGTCGAGATGGTGTCAGTTAATATAACAATCGAGACCGCGGGCGGTTCGAATTCGGCGATCGGATCCGCCATTCGGTTAGCGGTGCTGGCTTGGATACAGCAGCTTTCGATTGGCGGCGTACTTTCCATCTCAAAGATCGAAGCTATTGCTCATGGTATCGACGGTTCCGTTTTGAGCGTGTCGCAGACAACCATAAATCTAGGATCGACTGACGTTGCAGCACCTTCGAATGGCGTTCTTGTGCCCCTCACAATTACGGTGAGCTAGAATGATTGGTGATGTGGATGACATGACCGCTCGCTTGCGGATCATGTTGCCGAAGGGGTGGTTCGCCGATATTGCGCCGCTGCTTGACACTCTTCTAGCAGGCATCGGCGCGGGCTGGTCAGCCGTGTACAGTTTGATTCAGGTAGTGAGGGCCCAGGCTCGCATTTCCACGGCGACCGGCAATTATCTGGACCTCGCTGCGACCGACTTCTTCGGCTTGGCCCTGCTCCGGAGGCCCGTTGAGAGCGACGCAAGTTTCGTTGTCCGGTTTAAGCGGGAGCTCCTGCGACCACGGGCGAACCGTGCGTCGATAAGTCTGGTGCTGACGGAACTCACTGGCCGGGCCCCGATCGTCTTTGAACCCGCTCGCCCGGACGATACCGGAGGCTATCGCGTCGGTGGAGCTGGCTACGGAATTGCTGGCGGCTGGGGCAATCTCAACCTTCCATTCCAGGTTTTTGTGAGAGCGTTCCGCGCGCAAGGCGGTGGAATTGCTGAATTGGCAGGCTATGGCAGCGGCGGCGTGCTCGCTTACGGGAATCTGGACATGGTCAGCACAGTTGTCTCAGACGCCGACATATATGCCGCAGCCGCGTCGGTTCTCCCGGCCGCGGCAATAGGCTGGGTGTCGATAGAGAATTAAATCGTCGCTCGATCTTGCCACGGCTCCAACACCTCCCGAACAAAGAACAAGATAAGGTATTTGCATCGTGGACAGACAGATCGTCTATCCCGGCGGGATCCCGCTGGACACCGATATTCTCTCGCTACAGCGTAATACGCTCATTGCAATTGGGTATCTGACTCAAGCTATCATGGGCAAGACAATGCTCGCGGAGGGGCTGGCTTGTACTCCAACTCAGCCGGCATCGATGTCCGTCGTTGTGGGTGCGGGTTGTATTACCCAGTTTGGAAGCGTCGATGCCAACGCCTTCGGTTCGTTGCCGGCTGAGCCGAACGAGCCATTGGTTCGAATGGGCATCAACGTAGCAGGCGCTTCATTTTCCCTGCTTTCGCCGACCATCGCCGGCCAGGCGATTAATTATCTCGTCGAGGCAAGCTTCCTTGAGGCTGACGGTGATCCCGTCATTCTTCCCTATTACAACGCGGCCAATCCAGGCCAGCCCTATAGCGGGCCGGGTAACTCGGGTACTGCACAGAACACGCAGCGGCAGCAGACCGTCCAGTTGCAAATTAAGCCCGGCGCCCCGGCGCCTGCTGGAAGCCAGATTACTCCGGCGGTGGATGCCGGTTGGGTCGGGCTTTACTTTGTCACGGTATTGTACAATCAGACGACGATTACTACGGGAAGCATAAATTCTATCCCGGCGGCGCCATTTCTGAATTACAAACTGCCGCAGCTTACGCCTGGAACGCATAATCTTGCGGTATTTTCACCGACGTCACAGGGGCGGTGGATTGTGCCCGCGGGGATTAGCGCAGTGCGGCTACGAGTGTGGGGTGGTGGCGGCGGTGGCGGAAATGGCTTTGGTGGCGCAGGCGGGGGTGGAAGCGGTGCCGGCTACTCGGAAGGGTATTACGCCGTTTCGTCGGGCCAAAGCATTCCAGTAAGCGTAGGAGCGGGAGGAGCGGGCGCCGGCACCACAGGAGGAACGTCGAGTTTCGGCAGCCTTGCATCAGCAAGTGGCGGCCAGGCGGGATCAAATGGCGCATCTGGCGTGGGGGGCACCGGTGCGAATGGGGTGGGCGCAGGATACGGGTCTGGCCTGGTGCTTTCGGGCGCCGGGGGCGGAGACTCTATTGCCGTCGCTTCGAACTGGATCGGAGGAAGCGGGGGCCACGCTCACGGCACCGCGGGCGCGCTGGCCGCAATTGGTGCGGGCTCCGCATCGATCGTAGGGCGGCCCGGGCCCGGCCCCGGCGCAGGAGCGGGAGGGGGCGTCGGCACGGGTAGCGGCGGCGTCGGCGGCCCGGGGCTCGTGCTGGTGGAGTGGTAGCAGATTGCAACGCTGGTAGCTAGATGCCGGCGCGGCTGCAACGTGCCTACGGTCCTGATCCTGCCATCATGCGATGGCCCAAGGAGGCTCAATGGCGACACAAGCCGGCTATCGTTGGCTACCAAGCAACTCACGCGTCATCGTGCTCGACGGATTTGGAGCCGTGCCACGGGGAACCATCATTGTGCAGCCGCAGCCACTGATATGGCCCATCAAGGACCCCGGGGATGTATTGGATTACGTGCTCGACCTTTCGCAGGCCCTTGCTGGCAATGAAGGTGATTCGATTGCCACGATAGATGTACAGATAGCACCGCAGAATCCGGGCGACCTGGCGTTACAATCATCGAGCGCAGTTGGCGACTTGGCCATATTATGGCTGGCGCAAGGTGTGCCGGGCACGAACTATGGCGTTACCGTCACGGTCGGAACGAATAATGGCCGCGTATTGGCCCGCACGGTGATATTGCCGGTATTGGCTCTGGCAGCGTCGCCGCAGCCACTGGGCGCGCTCGTCGACGAAACAGGTGCAGCTCTCACCGACGGCAACGGGGCGCCCCTGACCACCAGTTAGGGCAGCGCTCAGTGGGACCACGACGGTCGCAATAGCCCGAGGCGTCATCAATTTTAACAAGCAACCTGTCCTGCAACTTGCGGACAGCGCTTGATAGTTTGAAAGCGAATCTCCATGCCGACTATCGAGCAACTACCGATCGCCACTGAAATTTCGGCGGTAGACGAGCTGCCAGTCAGTCAAGGAGGTGTCACTCGTTCAGTTGCTGTCTCTGAATTGCTAAGCGGGACACAGGCTATGATCACTGTTCCCAGCCCTTGTCTGCTCGGTAGAGCATCTCTAGGGCCGGGAGCGCCCGAACCGTTGGCTCTGGGGAATGGCGTAGCTTTGCAGAGCGCTGCGCTGATTGCCAACGGAGCGGATCACCTTAGCTTCCAACAGCAACTAACTTTTACCACGACAGACGAAGTCGTGTTGAACTCAAGCGGTACGCCGAAGAGGATGACA
>CAZZVF010000105.1:0-9075 GCA_964657355.1 uncultured Buchnera sp. | reverse complement strand
AGGGGCGCCGGGTGGTTGCGGTGCTGCGGCCGGCGGTGCTGCGGGTGCGGGCCCGGCCGGGTTGGTGTCCGACGGCGTCGCTTGAGGCAACGCGGGCGGCGGCGTCACGGCGGCCAACGTGGGTCCGGCGAGTTCCGGGAACGTGGTCAGCATGCTGACACCGTAGAGTGGCTTGTAGATGCCCTGGTGGCAGGTCGCGCAGTTGAGTTTCGGCGAGTCGCCCTGCGGTCCCTTGCGGTAGGCGGGGAACACGCTGTTGAGCGGGTCGAGATAGTTGTTGTTGGCGTCCCGCACCATGCGGATGCCGTACCATGCATTGACGCGCGCCGGCGAGCTTTGCGACCAGTCGGCGAAGGAGCGGCTGTTGTGGCAATACGTGCAGTTGACCCCGAGCGACTGGGAGAAGTGGATCATCAGCGCGTAGGTCCAGTCGGTCTCCTTGATGGTGTGCATGTCGTCTTCGGGCAGGGCGGTGGTTGCCTGCACGCGGATGCTGTGGGCTTGCTCGAGGAAAGGCGTGAACGGATCGTAGGGCAGGGAACTGTCGTTCACGGAACCGGCCGGGTGGTTCTTGCCTGTCGCCGTCATCGCCATGCCGCCGGCGGAAGGCGGCCCGGGATCGTTGTACCAGATCTGCGAGGGCACGGGATTGCCGCGATGGCAGGTGTAGCAGGTGACGCCGACTTCGAGCACGTGGCTCTTCCAGTCCGCGTTGATGTGCTGCGTCATCTGCAGCATGCGGCGCGCCACGACCTTGGTGTAGAGACCGTCATCGGCCATGTTGGCGACGTTGTGGCAGTAGGCGCAGCCCTGCTTCGGTGCGACCCACTGGGTGATCGACACCATCAGCCTGGTGAACTGTCCGACGCTGAGCCCGCTTAGAACCTTTACGTTCTTGTAGGCGATTCCGGCCTTGACGCCTGCGGTGCTGGCGGGCGGCAGGGAACGCGGTATCTGGTTCAGCGAAGCCAGTTCGGTCAGCGTGCGCGGGTTGTAGATCTGGTCCATTGCCGTGCCGCGGAAGCCGCGCTGGATGCCCTTGATCGGCGGCCGCTCCACATGCACCAGGGAAGCGACACCCAGTCCCGTCACTGCCGCGACACCGATCAGTGCCAGGGCAGCCTGAATACCTGATTTCATTGCGGTGCTCCCGGAATGGTGGCGGGATCGATCACGTTGCCCCACATTGGCGGGTAGGACGGCACCAGGCCGTGCTTGAGGCCCCACAAGTACCAGTCGTCGACCACGGTTCCGGTCAGCAGGATTCCGATCCCTCCTGTCAGGGGGCAGAGGACTGCGAACCACCAGGCCCAGCGATGGATGCTTTCCGCGGTTGCATTGAAGCCCATCGTCCAGCGCCAGAACAGGGCGCCGCGCTCGAAGGCGGTGCCGCGGTCGGCGATTTGTTCAAGCTCGCGCTCGGCGCCGAAGCGGCTGGTGGCAAGCACCGTTGCGGCATGCATGGCGAAGAGCAGCGTGGACCCGTAGAGGAACACGATGGAGAGCATGTGGAACGGGTTGTAGAACAGGTTGCCGTAGCGGAGCGAAAAGGCGGCGGTCCAGTCGAGATGCGGGAAGATGCCGAACGGGACGGCTTCCGACCAGCTGCCGATGAGCAGCGGGCGGATGAAGCCGAGCACCAGATAGAGCCAGATCGCGGCGGCGAACGCCCAGGCGGTGTGGGTGCCGAGGCCGAGTGCACGGGCGCGGCGGTAGATGCGCACCCACCAGAGCAGGATGGAGGCAGTGAGGAAGAAACCTGCCATCAGCCACCAGCCGCCCTGGGCAAGAGGCGGGAAACTGAGGCCGTAGGACGGTGCGGGAGGTTCCAATGCCAGCCAGGGGAGTTGGCGAACGAACTGGACCGGATCCCAGTTCACCGACGCCCACATGTTGAGGCCGATGATTTCGAAGGCGATGAAGCCGAAGATCAGGGCGATGAAACCTGTGGTGCCGAGATAGATCGGGCCGACCTGCGCGTCGCCGATGCGCCCGAGCAGGTGGCTGAAGCCTGGTTTCGCCGTGCGTTCGCGCACGCCGCTGTGGCCTTCCAGGGGCGTTCCCGCATAGGCGGGACCGCGTACCTGCAGCCGGGTGAAGATATTCTGGTACTCGGCCATGTCGGCGCTTCCCTTTCCGAATTCGTTGGCGGTTTTTGTACTGGTGGCGTGCTCGTTGCCGGATCGGGCTATTTCCAGATCGGCAGGTTGAGCCACCAGCCCCACCATTCCGGCCAGCCGCGCGTCCAGAACGGACCGCTGATGATGATGCAGACAGCGCTCCAGAAACCTGCCGACAGGGCCAGGAACAATCCCAGACGGTGGATGCCGAGCGTGCCGATCGAGTAGCCGATCGTGTCGCGGAAGAACGTGTTTTCGTGTTCGGCGGTTTTCATCAGCTCGCCTTTCGGCGGATTGGCGGCCGAGAGCACGAGGGATCCGTGCAGCGACAGGGCCAGCGTCGTCGTGAAGAAGAACGACACGGCCAGCATGTGCGCGGGATTGTAGTGGAAGTGCAGGTATTGGTAGCCGGTGTTCGAGACCCAGTCGAGATGGCTGAGGATGCCGTAGGGGAAGCCGTAGCCCCAGGCGCCCATCAGCACCGGCCGGACGACGACCAGCGAGACATAGGCGAAGATCGCGACGGCGAAGGCGAACGGGACATGGTAGCCCATGCCGAGTTTGCGCGAGATTTCGACTTGCCGCAGTGCCCACGAGGAGAACGCTCCGACGGCGCAGATGGTGATGATCTGCCAGAGGCCGCCTTCCTTGAGCGGTGCGAAGCCGAGGCCGTAGCTGATATCGGGTGGCGCGATGTTGATGCGCCAGACGTTCCAGGTGCCGCCGAGCGAAGCCCCATACAGGATCAGCAAAGTGCCCAGCAGGGAAAAGAAGATCGTGGTGACTCCGAAGAAGCCGACATAGTACGGCCCCACCCAGAAGTCGAACAGATCGCCACCGACCAGGGTGCCACCGCGCACGCGGTATTTCCCCTCGAAATTTAACATCGCCATCGATCATTCCTCCGGTCGGCAGGCGCGCGTCTAGAACTGAATTGCAGCCCTTCCGGCGGCGGACGGGGCAGGTTTTGCCTGCGCCCAGATCCTCCGCCGTGGGGTGTTGGCTATTTCGGCGTCGCTTGCGGCAGAGGTGCGAGCTGTTGCGCGGCCATGCCGTGATGCGGGCCTTCGAGCCAGTTGAAGCGGTCCGTGCTGAGCAGGATGAAGTGGATCAGCAGTGCGAGCACGAACAGGAAGATCGACAGCGCCACCAGCACGCGGCGCGGGTCGAACAGCAGCCAAATACGATACATGCTGTTTTCTCCTTAACCGATCAGCGTCTTGGCGAATGCCAGGCCGTCGAGCATCGACGTCTGGTAGCCGTTCGGTCCGGGCAGCCACGGACGCCACGACCACACCAGGATGTGGGCGACGATCGCGACGACGACGAATGCGATGAAGCTGGTGATGAAGATGCTGTGGAACTCTTTCGCTTCGGAATCGGTCAGTCCCGAAGCGGAACTGGGCCGTCTGGTGACGTCCGACATTGATGATATCCTCCGGATACTGGCCTACACCGCGCAACTCCCGCGCGGCAGGGATACTGCTAGGCGCCGTGCTGCGTCGCACGGCCGGTGGTGACCGCAGCTGTGTCTGCTGCGGCGTTGCTCCGTGCGGTTGCCCGTCCGGAAGCTGCTGTCCTGAACCGGGGCGTTTGGCGCCGCATCATGTTCAGGCCGTCTCTCTGGCGCCGAGCGAGGCAAGGCAGGCAGCGACTCTCGTCGCCGTCACACGGCCTTCCTGCGCGAGGCGCGCATCACGTTCGACACGGTCCCGCAGCCGTTTGGCCGCCGAGATACGCACCAGGAAAGGCTCCTTCTCGACATAGTCGCCGAGCAGCAGGAGCGCGTCCTCGTCCCAGGGATCGGTGTTCCACGCGCCAGCCTTTGTCGGCGTGGCTTCGATACGGTCCATCTCGGAAGCGAGGGGGAGAATGTGGAAGAGAGCATCGAACAGGGCGTTGCAGTATTCCTGAACGATGTAGGTCGCACCTGCGTATCCCATGAACGGGGTGCCGGTGGCGCGGCGGATGACGGCGCCTGGAAACGAGGCCGGGATGAAGCAGCAGCGGCTGCCGAGCTCCGCCGAGTACATGCGCTCGTTGAAGGAGCCGTAGAGCACGAGAGGCGGCGTGGCCTTCAGCGCGGCTTTCACCGCGGCATTGTCGGGCTTCGTGCCTGCGGTGCGCGAGAACGAGAAGGTGCAGGGCACGCCCATCTCTTCTTCGAGGAACTGCCGCACGCCGCGCGCGTAAGTATCGGTGGCGACGATGGCGAAGGACGCGGTGGGGAAGAAATCCTGCGTCACACTCCGCCACAGGTCCCAGATGGGCTTTATGGTCGTGTGTTTTTCCGCTTCGATGAACGGTTCGGCGTCGAGGCCGGTGAGTTCGGCGAGCTTGCGCAGGAAGTTCGTGGTGGCGAACAGGCCGATCGGCGCCTGGAGATAGGGCCGGTCGAGTTCTTCGCAAAGTTTCCTGCCGAATTCGCGATACATGCAGATGTTGACGTCGGCGTTAGGCAGTTTCGCGATGTCTTCGACGTGGCTCCCGAGCGGGAACGCCAGGTTGATCTCGCAGCCGATGCCTTCGACGAGGCGACGGATTTCGGCCAGGTCGGACGGCATGTTGAAGGTGCCGTAGATGGGACCGATGATGTTGACGCGCGGCTTGACGCCTTCTGCGCGGACGGGGCGCGGTTTCGGCTTGCTCTTTTTGGCGCCGAACTCCGTCCACAGCCAGTAGATCGCGCGGTCGGCTGCCTGCCACTGGTCCTCGTCGATGGTGCGCGGAATGAAGCGGAGAAGGTTGCTGCCTTCGGGCGTGACACCGCCGCCGATCATTTCCGCGATGCTGCCGGTGACGACGACTGCGGGAAGGTCGGGGTCCTGGCTCGCGGCGGCGCGGCGCATCGCACCTTCGGTGCCGTCCATCGACAGGTTGTCTTCCGACAGTCCCGTGACCACGACAGGCAGTTCATGCGGCGGCAGGCCATCGGTGTAGTGCAGCACTGCGGTGACAGGCAGGTTTTCGCAACCCACCGGGCCGTCGATGATGACACGCAACCCACGCACCGCGGTGAAGGCGTAAACCGCACCCCAGTAGCCGCCTGCGCGATCATGATCGAGAACGAGCATCGATCAGGTACCCACCGCTTCGCGTGATTTCGCCTTGAGTTCGCGTGCGCGCCGTGTGCGTTCGCGCGCCCCGGGCGGTTCGACGGGCTTGCCGCGCCATCCGTAGCCGGTGAGATCTCCCGTGCCAACACCTTCGAAAAACGAGACCATGCGTGCGAAACGCGGTGCACCGCGCGTCTGTGCGGCGACGATGCCGGCAAGGGATGCGGCACCGGCGGCGCCGAACAAAGGGCGTGCCGAAACCATGTTGGTAAAGTAGAGCGCCGGGATTGCGAGTTCCTTCGCCTTCTGCACGAGCGGGGTGGTGCCGATTGCGAGATCGGGCCGCACGTCCTTCATGGCGGCGATATCCTGGTCAAGCGAGGCGCGATATTGCACGTGGGTGCCGCGTGCCTCGAGCCAGTCGCGGTCCGCGTCGCTCCACTCGGTGCGCGGGCAGGCGGTGCCGACATAAGGCACCTCTGCGCCGGCTTCTACGAGCAGGCGGGCGACGAGAAGTTCCGAGCCCTCGTAACCGGAAACCGTGATGCGGGCATTGATCGGGTTGGCTTCCAAGGCGGCGCGGATGGCGGGAAGGGAAGCCGCTTTTGCTGCATCGACGCGGTCGTTCGTGATGCCGGCGGCACGGCCGACCGCGCTCAGCCAGGCGTCGGTACCGTCGACGCCGACTGGGCCTGATCCCACGACGGGGCGGCCGGCGGCACGGAATTCGCGCACGGTGGCGGTGTAGAACGGATGCACGGCGGCGGCGACTTCGCAGTCGAGTGCCGAGTAGAGGTCGCGCCATTCGCGTGAGGGCAGCGGCGGTGCGAGGGCGAGGCCCATGGGCGAGAGCAGTGCGCCGATCCCTGGCGGATCGCCGGGGAAGAGTTCACCGATGAGGGAAACCGTAGGCCTGTCCTGCATCTGTCGCGGACGGGCGACCGGGCCGTGTTCGGCTTCACCGCGGGCGTATTTCAGCATCGCGCCGGTGAGCACGTCCTTCGCTTCGGCGTGTGTCGGCACGCCGAAACCGGGCACGTCGATGCCGATGATGCGGACGCCGTCGATCTGTTTCGGCAGCAGGTCGAGCGGGACGCCGGAGGCGGTGGGGACGCAGAGATTGATGACGACGACCGCGTCGTAATCGGCAGGCTTCGCCATGTCGAATACCGCGGCGCGGATATCCTCGAACAGCTGGCCCTTGACCAGGGATTCCGAGTTGAACGGCACGTAGCCGACGGTGCGGCGCGCACCGTAGAAATGCGCAGTGAACGTCAGGCCGTACACGCAGCATGCAGAGCCGGACAGGATGGTTGCGGTGCGGCGCATGCGCAGGCCGACGCGCAGCGAGCCGAAGGCCGGGCACATGGATTGCGGCTGGTCATGCGGACCGCGCGGATAATCCTTCATCAGCTTGTCCATGGACTCGGACTTTCCTGCGGCGCGGGCTGCATCCATCATCCGGTCGCGGCCGCCGTGGCAGCCGGAACCCTCGCTGGCGGGAGCTACAGGGGCAGGCGCGATCGAGCCGTCCATCACGCGCCCTCGTAGATCACTTCGAGAGAGGCGCGCGTGTTCACGGTGGCCGGGCACATATCCTCGACGGTGGCCGGTTCGAGAACGACGCCGCGCCCGACTGCATCGCCTTTGAAGAGGTTCAGCAGATTATCATGGGTGAGCGGGTTCGGTCGGACCGGCGGCGCGCTGGCCACCTGTTCGGCGAGCTGCTCGAACATCGGCGCCCAGCGACCGCCGGGCGTGCCGATGATCTCGTAATTGGCGCTCTTGCGACGGATGTCGTCGTCGGCCGGAATGGCGGAGAGCACGGGAATTCCCACCGCGTCCGCAAAGGCCTGCGCCTCGCCGGTGCCGTCATCCTTGTTGATGACCATGCCGGCGACACCGACATTGCCGCCGAGCTTGCGGAAATAGTCGACCGCCGAGCAGACGTTGTTGGCGACGTAGAGGGATTGCAGATCGTTCGAGGCCACAACGATGACTTTCTGGCACATGTCACGCGCGATCGGCAGGCCGAAGCCGCCGCACACGACGTCACCCAGGAAGTCGAGCAGCACGTAGTCGAAGCCCCACTCGTGGAAGCCGAGTTTTTCGAGCAGTTCGAAACCATGGATGATGCCACGACCGCCGCAGCCGCGCCCGACTTCGGGGCCACCGAGTTCCATGGCGTAGACACCGTCGCGCTTGAAGCACACGTCGCCGATTGCGACCGCCTCGCCTGCAAGTTTCTTTTTCGACGAGGTCTCGATGATGGTGGGGCAGGAGCGGCCGCCGAACAGCAGCGAGGTGGTGTCGGATTTCGGATCGCAGCCGATGAGCAGGACGCGCTTGCCCTGCTGGGCCATCATGTAGCTGAGGTTGGCGAGCGTGAAGCTCTTGCCGATGCCGCCTTTGCCGTAGATGGCGATGATCTGCGTTTCTTTTTTCGCAGGTGTCGTTGACACGGCATCGGGCTCGATGGCGGCTTCGGCGCGCAACGCGTCGGCCATCGAGACTTGCGGGTCGGCAGCTGAGCTGTTCACCACTGCATTCATCGTCATGCGCTCCAATCCAGGCTCATCTTGAGGCACGCGGGGTCTTCGAAGGCGACGGGATAGGCGCGCGCCGCATCGCCCGCTGCTGCGTGGTGGGTGATCAGGCCGTCGAGATCGAGCGCACCCGACTCGGCAAGATCCCTGACTGCCACGAGGTCTTCATGTTTCCACTGGGCGGCGATGCGGATCCGCGCCTCGCGCATGAAGGCGGGGGCGAAGGCGAACGACAGGGCATCGCTGTAGAAGCCGGCGAGCACGATCTCGCCGCCCGGTGCGAGGCGGGCTACCAGCGTGTCGAGGATCGCGCTGTCTCCGCTGACGTCGTAGATGGCGCGGTAGTTCTTTCGCGTGTCGTCGGCGGGATCGATGACCGGGTAGCCGAAGCCGTCGCCGGCGCCCGCCTTGTTGCGTTCCCACACAACGGGGCTGCCGCCATGAACGATGGCGAGGCGCGCGAGCAGGCGGCCGAGCGTGCCGTGGCCGATGATGAGGTCGGGCACCGCGAAGCCAGCCATGGTGTGCTGCGCGGTTGCAGCCAGGGCTAGGAGGATCGCCGATTCGCCGAGATCATCGCCGACCCGCACGATGCGGCTTTCCGATGTGACGATGCGCGACGCGGCGCCGCCGAACAGGCCGCGCACGGCGCCGTAGCAGTTGGCGCCGGGCACGAAGACGCGGTCACCCTTGGCGAAGTTGGCCGATCCGTCCGCGGAGACGATGGTGCCGACCGATTCGTAGCCGGGGACGAGCGGATAACCCATGCCGGGGAAGGCGGGCATCCGGCCGGTCCAGAGCAGTTTCTCCGTGCCTGTGCTGATGCCGCTCCAGGCGACATCGATGACCACGTCGCCGGGGGTGGGCGGCGATAGGTCCAGGTTTTGCAGGCTGAGCGCGCCGGGAGCGTCAAAAACGATTGCGTTGGTCTGCATCGGCTCCCTTTCCTAGCTGCACCGCCCCCCCGCCGTGGGCCTTCAAGCGGCGCGATTTCGTGTTGTGTAAGCCTAGCCTGACATACTGGGTTGTCAATGGAGATTTACGGAGTGGCTAGGTGCGGCACCGTGCGGCAATGACACTGACGAGGGCCGGCGTGCGGGTTGGGAGGTGGCGCGTGGGGCCGAAACCGGCGTCGCGGAGCATGGATTGCAGGCGGGTTGCGCTGCGTGGGCGGCCGCTTCCCATGGCCAGGAGATAGAAGCCGAAATACGCGTCGCCGATGGGCTCGGCGCCCGGCGTTTCCGCCATCGGTTCGGCAAGCAGCAGGGTGCCGCCCGGCGAGAGTGCTGCACGCGCGGTGGCGAGCGCCTGCATCGCGCGGTCGTCGTCGTGATCGTGGATGACCCGAACGAG
>CAZZVF010000104.1:0-9091 GCA_964657355.1 uncultured Buchnera sp. | reverse complement strand
CAACCGTCGCCACACGGCAGGGCGACGCCCTCTGGACCGAGGCCATCGCGCGGGCGATCGAAGCCGTGCTGCCTTAGCGGGACAGCAGCCGGCTGCACGGAAGACCGCCCGTCAGGCCCGGCTACTCGCCCACATCCACCGAGCCCATGCCGCTGACGTCCTTGTGAAGCCGACCTTTGACACTTGCCAGATGGACGCTGCCGGCCCCTGAGATGTCGACATCCGCGTCCTGAACGGACGCTCCGCTCCTGACGCTTCCCATGCCGCTCACATCGAGCGTGGCGTGCCCGATCGTACCTGATTTCACATCGAAATTGCCCGCGCCGCTTAACGATAGCTTCAGCGACGGGAGCGTGGCCTTTCCAACGGCGACATTGCCGTGGCCGGAGATATTGACCTGCGCATTGCCGTCGGTGCTGCCCAGGTCGATGCCGCCGTTGCCGCTCAGCGAAACCGCCAGCGTGGTCGCAAGCTCGCTGCTCAGCTGGGCATCGCCGGAAATATCGACCTTCAACGGGCCGCCAACGGCACCGATCGCATAGTGGACGGTGCCGCTTTCATCGATGCCGAGCGACATGCCGGCGGGGACATGCACCACCATCCGAAGGGTTGGGCGGAAGGACCCGTATGGTTCCGGCTTCCAGCATTGACGGGCCCGGGTGTGGATCGGGGCGGTCGTGCCGGTGCCTTCGAAGTCGAGTTGCGCCAGTTCCTGCTGGTTGTCGGCCACGGCGCTGACGGTAATGCTGCTTTGCAGGCCTGGATCGGGCTCGATCGTGACCTGCTTTGCGCAAGGCGTGTCGATTTCGAGCGCTGAGCCGGACAGCTTCGTCTCAACGCTCGCCGCCGAGGCAAGTGTCGAGAGACCCATGGCCAGCATTGTGGCAGGCCGTAACAGGTGGGGGCGGAACGGCATTGTTGGTCCTCCGTGGCGCGGCGCCGGTATGGTGCTGTCGCGTTGCTCGAGAGCGGTGCTGTCGTGGTGTTCGAGAAGTGCAAGCCGCACGCCACCGTTTAAGGGCGGGAATGCTGGATCAAGAAAAAACCGGCTTCGTCTCTGCGCCAGCATCTGGCGAGTTGCACCAGGTCATGGCCGTCTGATCTTGGCACCATCGCAGTTCAGTTCGCCGTGATCGGGGCAAACCGGATCGCGTCCCACCTGTTCGCTGCCCATCGCCTGCATCGAGCGTGCAAGGCGTCATACGAACGTGGAGGAATGACCGATGGGATTGTTTTCGAAACCGATCAAGACGCTGAACGACCTGTTCGTGCACACGCTGCAGGACATCTACTATGCGGAAAACCAGATCACGAAGGCACTGCCGACGATGATCGACAAGGCCAGCGACGCGCAGCTGAAGCAGAGCTTCACCACCCATCTTCGCGAGACAGAGAATCAGATCCGGCGCCTCGAGCAGGTGTTCGAAATGCACGGCGAGACGGTGAAGGGTGTCACCTGTGCCGCGATGGACGGCATTTTGGCCGAGGCGAAAGAGGTTATGGGCGACGTCGGCGACGCCGAGGTTCTGGACGCTGCCATGCTTTCGTCGGCCCAGGCCGTCGAGCATTACGAGATCACCCGCTACGGCACTCTGATCGCCCTGGCGAAGCGGCTGGGACGTGCCGACTGCGCCGCCGTGTTGCAGCAGACGCTCGACGAGGAGAAGGCTACCGACCGCAAGCTGACCGAGCTTGCCGAAAGCCGCATCAACGAGAAGGCGGCTGCTTAAATCCTAGTTGAGGGGCGCCCAGCGGCGTCCCGCGGCCGCTTAAATCTCAGCTGAGGGGCGCCCAGCGGCGTCCCTCAACCTTTCCGGCCGGCCTTGTTCACCCGCTCGCGCATTTCCTTGCCAGCCTTGAAGAACGGCACGGCTTTTTCGTCCACTGGAACCGCCTCGCCGGTGCGGGGATTACGGCCCGTTCGGGCGTCGCGCTTCTTGATCGTGAAAGCGCCAAACCCGCGCAATTCCACGCGCTCACCACGCGCAAGTGCGGCCGAAATCTCCTCGAACACTGTAGCAACAATGAGATCGATATCATGACCGCGCAGATGCGGGTTTGTGGCCGCCAGTTCGGCGATCAGCTCCGACCTCGTCATCCGCTTCTCAGGAGCGCCATCTTCTGGCGTCCCTGCCCCCCTAACGCGACAGCGAAGGCTGCCAGAGCGCCCAGACCCCGTCAACGCGAACTGCGTGCAGGGCCGATACCATCAGCCCATCGACGCTGGATTTCACCATCTGCTCGAACATCGTTCCGGTTTCGGCATCGCGAACCGGCAATGACACTGCCAGGTGCCGGTCGTGCTGCATCCAGCGAAGCGCCTCGTCTTCGCCGCCGATCTCGTCCACCAGGCCGAGGGCTTTTGCCTGCCGTCCGGTATAGGCACGTCCATCGGCAAGCTGTTTGACCCGAGCCACGTCCATGTGGCGACCACGTGCCACGATACCGACAAACTGGTCGTAAAGATCCATCACCAAGGCCTGGAGGTATTCGCGCCCGGGCTGCGACAGCGGCTGTGTGAAGCTCGGCTGACCCTTGAGGGGACCCGAGACCAGCGGATCCGACCGGATGCCGAGCTTCTCGAGCAATCCTGAGACGTCGCCTAGTTCCATGATCACGCCGATCGAGCCGGTAAGGGTGCTCTCACGCGCCACGATATGCGGCGTGGCGACGGCAATCATGTAGCCGGCGGAAGCTGCGGTTCCGTCCATGACGGCCACGACCGGCTTGGTCGCGGCCAGCTTCTCGACCTCGTCGTGCAAGCCTTCGCCGCCTGAGACGGCTCCGCCGGGCGTATCGAGATGGAGCAGGACGGCAGACACCAGGCTGTCGCGCCGCAGCTTCTCCAACGCCTCGATCTGCGGGCGCTCGTCACCGATCAGCCCGTCGATCCGGTAGCGCGCCACATGCGGCCCGAAGCCGCCGAACTTGTGCGGCACCGCAACCAGCGCCGCCACCACCAGCGCCAGCACCGCCACCACACGCCAAAAAGAAAGGCGGCGCTTCAAACGCCGCCGATCAATCAAAAGATCTGCTTCCAGTGCCATAGCAACCTAGCTGGTTATCGTCACAGAACTAGAAAGCCTCTTCTATCAAGTACTGAGTAGTTCGCTAGGCTGAGTCAGCTGGCACGTGTTCCCGAGACCCGGAGCAGAGTGGACCGATGGGTCCATGAGCACCGGAAGCGCAGGGAACGCGCGCCAGGTGGCCAGCCTAGTAGAACTACTCCCCTTGTTCGCGGCGGCGGCGGATGGCGGCGCCCAAAATATCGCCAAGCGATGCACCACTGTCGGTGGTGCCGAACTCGGCCATCGCCTGCTTGTCCTCTTCCACTTCGCGCCCCTTGATGGTGAGTGAAAGCTTGCGGGCCGCACGGTCGATCGCGGTGATCTTTGCATCCACCTTTTCACCGACGGCGAACCGGTCGGGACGCTGATCCTGCTTGTCGCGGGCGAGCTCGGCGCGGCGGATGAAGCCGCTGAGCACGTCGTCGACGGACACTTCGATGCCGTTCGCCTGGATCGCCGTGACCACGCAGGTGACCACTTCGCCCTTCTTCACGCGGCTTAGGCTCTCCGCGAACGGATCTTCCTGCAGCTGCTTGATGCCGAGCGAAATGCGCTCCTTCTCGGCGTCGATGTCGAGCACCTTGGCGGTGACCATCGCGCCCTTTTCGAACTTGTTGATCGCCGTCTCGCCGGCTTCGTCCCAGCTGATGTCCGACATGTGGACCATGCCGTCCATGTCCGGGCCAAGGCCAATGAACAGGCCGAACTCGGTGATGTTGCGAACCTCGCCCTCGACGGTGCCGCCGACCGGGTGCTGTTCGGCGAACTCTTCCCACGGATTGCGCTGGACCTGCTTGAGGCCGAGCGAAATGCGGCGCTTGGAAGCGTCGACGTCGAGCACCAGGACGTCCACTTCCTGGCTGGTCGCGACGATCTTGCCGGGATGCACGTTCTTCTTGGTCCAGGACATCTCGCTGACGTGCACGAGGCCTTCGACGCCGGCTTCCAGCTCCACGAAGGCGCCGTAGTCGGTGATGTTAGTGACGCGGCCGCTGAACTTGGCGCCCGGCGGATACTTCTCGGTGACACCATCCCACGGATCGGCCTCGAGCTGCTTCATGCCGAGGCTGATGCGCTGCGTGTCCGCGTTGAAGCGGATGACCTGCACGCGCACGGCCTGGCCGATCTGCAGGGCCTCTGCCGGGTGGTTGATGCGGCGCCACGCGATGTCGGTCACGTGCAGCAGGCCATCGACTCCGCCGAGGTCCACGAACGCGCCGTAATCGGTGATGTTCTTGACCACGCCGTCGAGGATCATGCCTTCCTTGAGGCCCTGGATCAGCTCGCTGCGCTGTTCGGCGCGAGTCTCTTCCAGCACGGCCCGGCGAGAAACCACGATGTTGCCGCGGGCGCGGTCCATCTTGAGGATCTGGAAAGGTTGCGGCATGCCCATCAGCGGGCCGACGTCGCGCACCGGCCGGATATCGACCTGGCTGCCCGGCAGGAAGGCCACGGCGCCGCCGAGATCGACGGTGAAGCCACCTTTGACGCGGCCATAGATGGTGCCGTTGACGCGCTGGTTGCCTTCGAACGACCGCTCGAGCAGCGTCCAAGCCTCCTCGCGGCGGGCCTTCTCGCGCGAGAGAACAATGGAGCCGTCACGGTCCTCGTAACGCTCGACATAGAGCTCGATCATGTCGCCTGGCTTCACCTCAGGCTTCTGCCCGGGCTGGCTGAATTCCTTGAGCGCGACGCGCCCTTCGGATTTCAGGCCGACATCGACGATGGCGAATTCATCGGTAAGCCGTAGCACGCGGCCGGTGACGACGGACCCGTCGAAGCCGCTGTCGCGGCCGAGTGTCTCGTCGAGCAGGGAGGCGAAATCTTCAACTTCGCGGGTGTTGTTGCCCGCATGGGCGGGGCGTTCGAGTGTGGCAGTGCTGGAAGCCAAGTGCTTGTTCCTGTGGCGGGCTCTATGGCCCGGAGGTATGCGCGCGGTCCCGTTGGAACGGCACGTCTTGCCCGCTAGCGCAGGCTGGATGAACGGCGGATGGGTGAGCGAAAGCGGACCCGATCTTTCGAACCGGGCCTCGCTGCGGCGACGACATACGCGCTCTCGATCGCAAGTTCAAGCTTTCAACAGCCAAGCCGGGGCAGCGGAGCCTTAGCACCTACCGCCCCGATCTGGCGACCTGCCGGTGGACGATCCTGAGCGCCTCGTCGAAGGCCTGATCGGCATCCAGCTCCGTCGTGTCGAGGAGCACCGCGTCATCGGCCAGTCGCAACGGTGCCGCTGCACGGGCTGCATCGGCAGCGTCACGCGCCTGCATGTCCTCGCGAACGGTCTCGAAACTCGCATCCACTGAGCGGCCCTGCAGTTCCAGCCATCGCCGTCGCGCCCTCGCATCCACGCTGGCGCTGACGAACAGCTTGGCGGTGGCATCCGGAAAGATGACGGTGCCGATGTCGCGGCCGTCCAGCACGGCTCCGCTCGTGCGGCCGAAATCGCGCTGGAAGGCGAGAAGAGCCGCGCGGACGCCTGAGATCGACGCCACGGCAGCCGCAGCCCGGTCAACCTCGGGGGTTCTGAGATCGGGCCGCTCGAGATCGGCAGCAGCAAGCCGCCTTGCAGCCGCTTCGGCAGCCGGAGGGTTGGCCGGGTCTGCGCCGTCGTCGAGAACCAGGCGACCCACGGCACGGTAGAGCTTGCCAGTATCGAGGTATGGCAGCCCGAGAGCCGCTGCGAGCCGGCGTGCCAGCGTGCCCTTGCCGGCGGCGGCAGGGCCGTCGATGGCAACGACCAATGGCCCGTTGATCGTCATGCGAACCGGCAACCGAGCTGGTTCATCAGGGTCACGAAACCAGGAAAGCTCGTGTCGATGATGGCGGCATCGTCTATCGCCACCGCATCGCGCGTTGCACATCCCAAGACGAGTGCGCTCATGGCGAGGCGGTGGTCCATGTGTGTTTCGACGTGGCCGCCCCCCGGCGGCGGGCCGCCGACGCCTTGCACGATCAGGTCGTCGCCCTCTATCTCTACACGGACGCCGTTCACCTGCAGAAGAGACGCCGTCGCGGACAGGCGGTCGCTCTCCTTCACGCGCAGTTCGGCGAGCCCTCGCAGACGGCTGGTACCGGTGGCATGGGCACACGCGACAGCCAGGATGGGATATTCGTCGATCATGCTCGGTGCGCGGCCGGGCGGCACGTCGACCGCCCGGAGGTCCGAGGCTTCGACGGTGATGTCGCCGACAGGCTCGCCGCCTTGGACACGCTCACCTTCGACCGTCAGGCGCGCGCCCATGTCGCGCAGCACGGCGAACAAGCCGGTTCGAAGCGGATTGAGCCCGACACCATGAACGGTGATGCGCGACCCTGGCACCAGCAGGGCGGCCACGAGCGGGAACGCCGCGGATGACGGGTCGCCGGGAACCACCACATCGGCCGCACGGAGGATGGGCTGCCCGGCCAGGGTGATGATGCGGCCGCCCCCATCGTGCTCGACCAGGACATCCGCACCGAAATGCCGCAGCATGTTTTCCGAATGGTCCCGCGTAGGCACCGGCTCCTCCACCCGCGTGTGGCCGCGCGCGTTGAGGCCGGCCAGCAGGATGGCCGATTTCACCTGCGCGGAGGCGACCGTCATCCGGTGCTCGAGCGGGAGCGCATTGGCCGCACCCATGATGGCAAGAGGCAGGCGTGACCCGCCGCGCGCATGGAAGGTCGCGCCGGTTTCGCGAAGCGGCTCGATCACGCGGCCCATCGGTCGGCGGCGCAGGCTTGCATCGCCGGTCATGACAGAAAAGATCGGGTGCGACGCGAGGATGCCCGTGAGCAATCGCGCCGCCGTGCCGGAATTGCCCATGTCCAGCACGTCCTCCGGCTCGCGCAATCCGCCGAGCCCCGCCCCATCGACAAACCACAGGCCGGCTTCATGCGATTCGACCCCCGCTCCCAGAGCGCGCATGGCGGCCGCCGTCCTGAGCACGTCCTCCCCCTCGAGCAAGCCGTCGATCCTGGTGCGGCCGATCGCGAGGGCCGCGAACATGAGCGCGCGATGCGAGATCGACTTGTCGCCAGCCACCCGTATGGCACCGGCGAGAGGAGCGGCAGCTTTTGCTGTGAGCGGGCGGCGTGAGGCGGACATGCACGGCGGGTAGCACGCGGCAATCTCGTTGTCAGGCGGACACCGCCGTCGAATATATGCCCTTGAGTACGAGTTGGTTAATGTCTCGGCGTCATTCTGCAGGTGCTCCATCAATCGGAGCGGACCGCCTGCAGGAACAGCATGTCACACCGGCACTCCCGTCTTCGGCGTCTGACGCAAGCCTCTCTCTCTGCCGGTATGGCTTGGTCTGTCATCGGGCACGCTCGTGCGGTTCCAAGTTTCGCGGAGCAAACCGGTCAGCCCTGTGCTGCATGCCATGTCGGCGCATTCGGGCCACAGCTCAGGCCGTTTGGCAGGGCGTTCAAATTGAACGGCTACGTCGCGAGCGACGGGAAGAAGCACTTCCCACCGATTGCAGCAACCGCCTACGGCTCCTTCAACCGAACCAATCGAGACCAGGAAGGCCCTGCCTCGCGCTGGTTCAAGTCAAACGACAATGTGGCGCTCGACCAGGTGTCGCTCTACTACGCCGGCGCCATCGATCGGCACCTCGGCGCATTCATACAGATGACCTACGATGGGATCGCCCGTCAACTCCAGATCGACAACACGGATATTCGTTACGCCCGCGAGCGCACCTTCTTCGGGATCGACACCGTTGCGGGGCTCACGCTGAACAATAATCCGACCGTCCAGGATGTCTGGAATTCGACGCCGATCTGGGGATTTCCTTACAACAGCTCGGCCCTTGCACCCACACCCACGGCGGCGACGCGCATCGACGGCAGTTTTTCTCAGGACGTCGTCGGGCTCGGCGCCTACGTGCTCTGGAACGACTGGGTCTATAGCGAAGTCGCGCTCTACCGGGGACTCGGCCGTGACGTACGAAATGCGCTTGGAACGGTGCCGGTCGCGGACACCGATAGTGTCGTCGATACCGCCCCTTATTGGCGCCTTGCGATCCAGCGGGACGGCCGGCGGAACAGCTGGGAGGTAGGGACCTACGGGATCGTAGCAAACGTCCTGCCGACGGGATTGTCTCCTGGCGGACGCGCCGATCGCTTCACGGATGTTGCGGCAGATGCGAATTGGCAATTCACCTTCCAGCCGAAGCTCATTGCCAGCGACGTGCTCTCGGGCCACGCGACAATCATTCAAGAATATCAGGACCTTTCCGCGAGCAACATACTCTCGGGCAGCGATCCGCACGGCCGGCTGACGACCATGCGCGCCGATCTTTCCTACAGCATTGCGGCAACGCTTACGCCCTCGGTTCAACTGTTTCAGACCACCGGAAACAGGAATGTTGCGTATTGGCAGACACGGGACGGCGATCCAGGCAGCAGCGGCGCCATTGCCGAACTGGCCTACGTGCCGTTCGGGAAACCAACCTCTCCGATCCAGTGGGGAAATCTTCGTCTCGCTGTTCAGTACATCATTTATTCACGTTTCGATGGCCAAATGCAGAACGCCTCGGACCACAACACGCTCTACGCCAGTCTGTGGGCTGCCTGGCATTTCTGATCAACCCCGGAATAATGGATTGAACGATGCACAAGATGATGCTGCTTGTAGGATTTGCATTTGCCTTGCTGGCCCAGGACCGCTCCGCAAGTGCTGCGACAAAGACGATCGTGCAGGCGGGGCAAGCCTTCAGCGAGACGGACATCTCGGTCAAGACTGGCGATCACATCAAATTCCTCAACCAGGATGACGTGAACCACAACATCCTGGTTCAGAGCGGTGACGACGACGATGACAGCCGCGACATGGGCGTTCAACCGCCTACTGGAGCGGTCGACGTCGCATTCGACAAGGCGGGTAAGTTCAAGGTCCGGTGCCACATCCATCCCGGCATGAAGCTGGCCGTTGACGTTCAGTAGCTTCGATGACCAGGCACGCAGCAAGGCAATCGTCGCGAATACGTGGATTTTGTCACTCGTTCTTGCGCAGCTCTTTTGCCGCGCGCATGCTG
>CAZZVF010000103.1:0-9212 GCA_964657355.1 uncultured Buchnera sp. | reverse complement strand
TAAACAAGGCTGGTCGATTAGAACATCATCCGACCAGATAGGATCACCCCTCGGATAAAGATGCTCGTTGAAACAAAGCCGGCGGGCGCGACGCGATGCTGCCAGCTCAGGCGGCGAGGGACATCTTGCGGGGTGTCGCCCAGAGCAGGTCTACTTCGTCGGCGAGCACAGGCTTGCTGAACAGGTAGCCCTGCATGTCCGGGCAGCCGGCCAGTATGAGCCGGTCGCGCTGTGCGATGGTTTCGACGCCCTCGGCAATGACGGCGAGCCGCAATGCCTTGGCAAGCTCGACGATGGCGACGATGAACGGTTCCGCCTCGTCGGACACGCCGAGATTGGCGATGAACGACTGGTCGATCTTGATGCGGCTGATCGGGTAGCGCTGGAGATAGCTCAGGCTCGAGTAGCCGGTGCCGAAATCGTCGAATGCCAGTTCGAAACCATGTTCGCGCAGCTGGCACAGCATGGTGTGGGTTTCGGCATCGTCACCGAGCAGGATGCCCTCGGTGACCTCGAGTTCGAACTGCTTCGGATTGACGCCCATTTCGGCGACCAGCTCCATCAGCATTGTGACGAAATTGTTCCGGCGCAGCTGCTTGGCGGAGATGTTGACCGCAACACGCAGGTTCTTCCAGCGCCGGCTGTCCTCGAACGCCTGCCGCAGGGCGAACATCCCGAGTTCGACGATCAGCCCGCATTCCTCGGCGAGGGACACGAAGATCGAAGGGCTGATGTCGCCGCGTTCAGGATGATGCCACCGCATCAGCGCCTCGACACCCGTTATGCCGGTGCGCTCGTTGACCTGCGGCTGGTAGGCCATGTGGAGTTTTCCGTCCGCGAGGGCGGCCCGCAGGTCGGTCTCCAGCAGGCGGCGCATCTTGATGGCGGCGTCCATTTCCGGCTCGAAGAAACAAAACTGGCCCTTTGCCGTCTCCTTGGTTCGATACAGTGCAAAATCGGCCTGGCGGAGGATTTCCGCAGGCAGCAGGCCGGCGTCGCTGACGAGCGTGATGCCGACCGAGCACCCGATGAAGACGGGCCCCACTTCAAGCTCGATCGCGCCGCGCATGTCCTCGGTGAGCCGCGCCGCGAACATGGCTGCTCCGGCGGCACTCGCGGGCGTCTGGATGATTGCGAACTCGTCGCCGGAGAGGCGTGCGACCGTATCGGATTCGCGGCAACGTCCTGCCATGATGCGGCCTGCCTTCTGGATGAGCTCGTCCCCGATGTGGTGGCCGTAGGTGTCGTTGACCACCTTGAAACTATCCAGGTCCAGGCAGTAGACGGCGAGTGCTTCTCCGGTGCGTGGCAGCTGGTGCAGCGCGTGCGCCAGCCTGTCGTAGAACAGCACGCGGTTCGGCAGAGAGGTCAGCGCATCGTGGTACGCCAGGTGCGTCGCCCGCGCTTCGCTGGTGACGAGGCTGTTCAATGCGCGGCGCGCTCGCCGGTAGAGCAGCGCCATGCCGGCCGTGAGCGCCAGCAGCACCAGCAGGATGAGCGGCCCAACCTGCCGCAGCAGCGTGCTGCCGGGAGTTTGCGGTTTCCAGCTCAAGGTGGCCACCCGCCTGCCGAGATCGTCACGCAGCACGACGAAGGCGGTGGCCGTGCGGGCGTTTTCGGCGACTTCGCCGGACGTTGTCCTGTCGAGCCGGATATGGTCGAGCAGAAAGCGCTGCGCCACGGTTTCGACGAACCGGCTGTCCAGCCGCATTGCGGTGACGACGACCGGGGCACGGGATTTCAGCGGAGCCGCTTTGCCGAAATCCGACTGCACCAGCGTGGCGGAAAGGATGTAGATCGAGCCGTCGACGTTCGCCAGCGCACAGGCCGTGTTGGGCTCGGGCACCATCTCGCCGGCCTTGAAATTCACCACCCGCGCGCGCCGCACGATTTCCTCACGCCTCACCGAGGCGAGCAATGACGCCAGGGACGCGCCGAACGGTGCATAGAGGCCGGGCGCGGCGACTACCCGGCCGCGATTGGCAGCAAAGATCGGCCGGTCTTCCGGCGAGAGCACGAACGCGTCCTCGAAGCGCCTGTTCTCCCACAGGAACGTGCCAATATTGTTACGCGCCCAGATCGGATCGAACGCATTGTCGAGATGGCGGACGGCATCATCCCAGACGACATCGGGATCGGCGAGGTGCGACACCTCCGCGATGCGGCCGAGCAGCCCGTTAGCGACGACGATCTGCTCGCGTTGGGCAGCGGCGCGGTCGAATTCCGCCACCAGGGCCAAGCCGGCGCAGACCACGCCGACCACCGCCGGCAACGCAAGCAGCACGAACAGCCAGTATAGATCCCTCTTGACCCCCCTTCCGCTCAAATAAGCATACTCCCCGGCACAAGCGGGGATGTAGACGGGAAGGATTAACAAAGTGGTGTTGACCGGTCCGGTTTCCCGACGGACCGGCGTGCGGGAGCGCGCGGATAGAAGCCGGACGAAGCGGCGCGAACATCAAGTTTTGTTCGACTGCTTCATCGGCACGACGTTGCCGCCAGCTTCCTGCGCGTGGGGCTGCGCTCCGGCGAGAACATCGGCCACCTTGCGCGCCAGGTCGTCGCGCTTGAACGGCTTGCTGAGCAGCTGCACACCGTCATCCAGGCGGCCGTGGTGCACGATCGAGTTTTCGGTGTAGCCGGACATGAACAGCACGCCCACCGATGGGCGCACGGCTTGCACCCGTTCGGCGAGCTCGCGGCCGCGCACCTTGCCAGGCAGCACGACGTCGGTGAGCAGCAGATCGATATCGGCCATATGCGTGCCGAACACCCTGAGAGCCTCGTCGCCGTCGGCGGCCTCCAGCACGCGGTAGCCGAGATCGCTCAGGATGGCGACGGCGATTTCCCGCACGCTGGCTTCGTCTTCCACGAGCAATACCGTCGCCGTGCCGCGCGGCAGCTCGATCGGCGGTCGCAAGCGCTGCACGGGCGCGGCTTTGTTCAAGGCCCGCGGCAGATAGATGCGGACTGTGGTGCCTTGCTCCGGCTCCGAATAGATCTTGACGTGGCCACCACTCTGTTTGACGAAACCGAAGACCATGGCCATGCCGAGGCCGGTTCCTTTGCCATCGGGCTTCGTCGTGAAGAACGGCTCGAACACGCGCGCCAGAATATCGGGCGTCATGCCATGTCCCGTGTCGGAGACCGCAAGCATCGTGTAGTCGCCGGCCGCAACCTCGGCATGCTGGGCTGCGTAATCCTGGTCGAGCACCATGTTCGCCAGCTCGATCGTGAGCCGGCCGCCCGACGGCATCGCATCCCTGGCATTCAGCGCGAGGTTCAGGACAGCGGATTCGAGCTGTGCAGGATCGGCCAGCGCCGGCCACAAGCCGGCCGATTCGACGTAACGGACATCGATATGTTCCCCCAGCGTGCGGCGCAGCAGCGGCACCAGGTCCGGCAGGGTTTCAGGCAGGTCGATCGGCTGGGGCGCGAGCGGCTGCTTGCGCGCGAAGGCGAGAAGCTGGCCGGTCAGCGTGGCGCCGCGCTGGGCCGCCCAGGTCGCGCGCTCGATACGAAGTTGCAAGGCCGGCTCACCGTTGAGCTTGGCCCGGATGAATTCCAGATTGCCCAGGATGACGGTGAGAAGATTATTGAAATCATGCGCGATGCCGCCGGTCAGCTGACCGATCGCCTGCATCTTCTGCGCCTCCCGCAGCACGGCTTCGGCCTGTGCGCGCTTCGTCATGTCGCTGATCGTCAGCACGAATCCGCCGTCCGGCATCGGCGTGCGCCGGAGTTCCAGCTCGTGGCCAGCGCCCATCGAGCCGCTGTAGACGACGGACTCGCCGGCAGCCGCGCGCCCGTGCTCGATCTGGTCGTCGCTCTCGAGCAGGTTTCCGAACCGGTCGCGCACATAAGCGGCAAGCGTTGCATAAGCCGTTCCCGGCAGAAGCATCGAAGCCGGACATTTCAGCAGAACGTGGAAGCATTCGTTCCAATGCAGCAAGCGCCGTTCGGCGTCGAACACGGCGACGCCCTGGCTCAGGCTGTCGAGTGAGGCTCTCAGCTGCTGAGACAGGGAGCGTTGCTCGGCCTCCATCCGCGCCGAAGACCGCCATGCGCGATTGAGCGTCCATGCAGCCCAGAGCAGGCCAAGAACCGCAGTGGCGGTGCCGCCGGCGACCAGTGTACGGATCCACTGCGCACGCGCGTCACGGTTCAGCAGGCGCCGGGCGAGCAGGGCATTTTCGTCCGTCGTCATCGCAGCGAGGGTGCCGACCATTTGCCTGGTGAGATCGCGGCCGACATTGGTGCGAACCACCTGCAGCGCGGCCTCGAGCCCCTGCGTCCGGCGCAGCTCGATCGTCTGTGCGAGTTCCTCGAGCTTGCGTTGCAACAGCGGGGAGAGTTGCTCGAGCCGTGCCTGCTGCCTCGGGCTGTCGGCCGTCAAACGCTGCAGATCGCCTTGCAGAAAAGTCACGCGATCCATCGCATCCTTGTAGGGCGTCAGGTAATCCTCGTCCCCCGTCAGCAGGTAGCCGCGCTGCCCGGTTTCGGCGTCACGGATGCCGATTTCCAAATTGCGCAATGTGCCGAGCACTTCCCAGGTGTGTTCGGACCAGATCCTGGCGGCCCGGACGGCGTCTAGCGCCTCCCAGGTGAGGCTGCTCACCAGCAGGAGGATGGCGACGAAGACGCCAAACAGGAGGAAGTTTGCGCGCGCTACGGTCCGGCTGCTCATGATGTGTCCCAAGACCGCGCCCTGCGATCGGCCCGCCGCGCCAACCTTGTGTCTAAAACGCTCCCGCAAAGATCACAACCGGAAAGCGAACTGATTGCAGTCGCAGTCATGAGACGCGGCCGCCCCGGGTGGCGCGAATGCCGGCATCGCAGCCGGCTTGACCACTGCCACGAAGGCGGCAAGCTCGGGCAGGTCATCGTCCCTTTCGACCGCGTCGCGATTGGCATCCACGGGGTGGGCTACACGAGGCCGCACGCCCGGGCGGATTTTAGAGACCGTTTGAGAATGCGCGACGGCGGTCATCCAACGCGGTTTTCCTGCGCTCCGGTGCTCACGGCCACACGAGGCCGCTCTGCTCCGGTGCTCGGAAAGCCCCGCTGAACCGGCACCGAACGGTGCCTCTGACTCGCCGTCCCACATTCTCAAACAGTCTCTTACGGGTTATCGGCGCGATGCGCGGCGCCCATGTGTCGTCGGCACATCGACGGAACAGGTTTCATGAACGCCAGCACATCGACCCGGAGCGCCTCCATCCAAAGCACCGGCGCGGGGACTTTCCGTCTTGGCGACCGCATGGTGAGCCGCATGGGCTATGGCGCCATGCAGCTTGCCGGTCCCGGCGTATTCGGGCCGCCGAAGGACCATGACGCCGCGGTGGCCGTATTGCGGGAGGCCGTGCAGCGCGGCGTGAACCATGTCGACACCAGCGATTTTTACGGCCCGCACATCACCAACAAGCTGATCCACGAGGCGCTGCATCCATATCCGGAAGCACTCGTACTGGTCACCAAGCTGGGCGCGGTGCGCGGCGACGACGGATCGTGGATCCAGACCGTGACGGCGGAGTCGCTCGAGCAGGGGCTGCATGACAATCTGCGCAACCTGGGCCTCGAACGGATCGAAGTGGTGAACCTACGCGCTGGCGGCATCCACGGACCGGACGATGCTTCGATCGAGGAGCCGTTTACCGTGCTTGCCGAGTTCCAGCGCAAGGGGTTGATCCGTCACCTCGGCCTCAGCAACGTCTCGGCAGCGCAGATCGAGCAGGGCCGCCGCATTGCTGAAGTGGTGTGCGTGCAGAACAACTATAATATCGCGCATCGCGACGATGACGCGCTGATCGACGAACTCGCCGCTTCCGGGATCGCTTATGTGCCGTTCTTCCCGCTCGGCGGATTTACGCCGCTGCAATCCCAGGCGCTGTCGGATGTCGCGGCCGAACTCGGCGCCACGCCGATTCAGGTGGCTCTGGCGTGGCTGCTGCAGCGCGCGCCGAACATGCTGCTCATTCCTGGCACATCCTCGGTCGGTCATTTGCGCGAAAATTTGGCCGCCGCGGACATTACGGTCCCCGCGCACGCACGGGCGGCACTCGAAGGTATCGGGGCTGGGTCACGTCGCGCGTGATCGGCGGGCGAAGGTCCTGCGCTGGCGAGCAAGTATCGCTCCGGGTTCGTAGCGCCGCCGCCTCGGCCCGATGCGGCTTGTGCCGCGGGGCTTCTTGACCGTGGTTCGAGAGTCGTGAAAGGACATCGTCCCATGGCCCCAACAGACGGTAATTTCCAAGGCGCCGGGCCTGTGCGCCGGTGAAAATTCTGTTCGCGTTCGAAAATCCGCTGCCGAGCCGCGAGGCGGATGCCGAGGTATTTCTCGCCACGGCGCGCCATCTTGCACCGATGGCGACGCGCGCCTGGCTGCATGTTCCGATGCAGGGTGCGGCGAGCGGCACAAGCGAGGTGCTGCGGGGGGTGCGCGCATGGGCGCCGCTGCGTCCGGCGGTGCTGCGGCATTTCTGTTGTGCGGTGACGCTGGTGCTGCGGCGCGAATTTCGGCAGGCGGATCTGGTCTATACGCGCAATCTGTTCGTCGCGTGGACGGCGCTGCTGTGCGGCCGGCGCGTCGCGTTCGATCATTACCGGCCCTGGCCCGAACAGATCCCTCCCTTGCAGCATTTCCTGTATCGCCTGCTGTGCAGGAAGAGGTTTCTGGTCAACATCTGTCATTCGCAATACACGCTGGCGCGCTATCTCCGGCTGGGCGTGCCGGCGGAAAAGCTGCATTGCGTCCGCAACGGGTTCGATCCGGGACTGTTGCTCGCACCCGTTGCGGTGGACGATGCAAAGCGCGCCATCGGCATCGATCCGGCCGTGAAGACGGTGGTCTATACCGGCCGGCTGAACCACAAGAAGGGTCTGGCGCTTGCTATCGAGGCAGCGCGGAGGTTGCCGGATATCCTGTTCGTGCTGGTCGGCTCGTACGGCACCGGCCCGATCGAGGATCTGGCGGCTGTGGTCCCGAATATTCGCATCGTGCCGTGGCAGATGCGCGAAGACCTGCCGGGTTATCTGTTTGCGGCTGATGTGCTGATGATCCCGCCATCAACCGAGCCGCTGGCGCGTTTCGGCTCGACCGTGCTGCCGTTGAAGCTGTATCTGTACATGGCGTCCGGACGCGCGATCATGGCCGGCGACACTGCCGATATCAGCGAAGTTCTCGAGCATGGGCGCAATGCATGGCTGTGCGCGCCGGACGATATCGAGGCACTCGTGGCCGGGCTGCGCAGGCTGACGGGCGATGCGGAACTTGCCGCGGCCCTCGCGGATCATGCTGTTGCCGACAGCAGGACCTATACTTGGCAGGCGCGCGCGGGGCGGATTGCCGCGTTGTTGTCGGGGCGAATGGCGGCGGCACCCGCACCTGAAGGAAGCTGGGGCCGCGCGCAAACAAGGAATTGGCTTAGGCAATCCTGGCGCTGGCTTGCGGGCCTGATACGGACGAAATCCTACGTGCTGCGGGCCGAGACTCCTCGGAGTGCGGCATCACGCGCGGCTCGCCTTTAGCGTGACGGCAATGCGGCGTGACGCAAGTGGATGATCACAGGCGCAGTCTGCGTCAGGGTTTCGCATGGCTTGGCGGCGGCACCGCAGTGTCGCGCGGCATTGATGTTGCGACCACGCTCGTCCTGTTGACCCTGCTGACCAAGCAGCAGGTCGGTGTCGCCTCGCTGGTGATTTCGTTCGCAATGGTGGTGGAGGCGCTGAACGGCCTCGGAACCAGTGAAGCGTTGATCCAGGCTGGAGCGGTCTCGCGTGCGCAGCTGGACACGGTGTTCTGGTACGTGCTGGCGGCGGCGCTGGTGACGGGCGGTGCTACGGTCGTCGCGGCGCCATTGATCGGGCTCGCTTACGGCATCCACGACATTGCGCCGTATTTCCTGACGGTCGCGGCGAAACAGGTTTTCGTGGGCATTGCGCTGGTGCCGCTTGCGCTGATGAACCGCGCGCTGGCGTTCCGCAAGATCGCCGCCATCAACGTGTTCGCGACCATCGGTGCGGCGTTGACCAGGCTGGTGCTGGGGGCACTCGGCGCCGGCGCGTGGGCGCTGGTTATCGGTTATGCGGCGAGCGGATTATACACGCTGCTGGGTGCGCTGACGCTGCATCCGTTCATGCCGCGGCTGCGCCCGCACTTGCGCACCATCGCGCCGCTCGCGCGCTTCGGGCTGCGCGCGGCATTGGCGAACATCGCGGAGCAGATGTTCAAGAACGCGGATTATTTGCTGGTCGCCTGGTTCTACGGAACGGCGAATCTGGCCGTGTATCGTGTCGCTTTCGAGGTCGCGATGGAGCCGGCGGTCGCGATCGGTACCGTCGTCAATCGCACGGCGCTGCCTGTATTGTCGCGCCTTGCCGCGGACACGCAGGCTCGCGCGCGGGTGCTGACATTCCTGCTGGCGCGCATCGTGAGCCTGGTGGCGCCGCTCGCTGCGGGTTTGTTTCTGGCAGCCGACGCGCTGACCGGCCTGATCCACGACGAACTGGGGCACAGCTACTCCGCTGCTGCGTGGCCGTTGCGCATTCTGGCGGTTGCAGCCTTGCTCAGGATGATTGCACAAATCGTCTCCACCGCCCTGCTCGCATCGGGACGCCCGGGGCTCGCCGCGCGCCTGTCGGCCGCGGTGTTCGTACTGCTGAGCGGCGGCATCGTGCTGGTGGGCGAAACAATGCCGGCGGCTAAGGGACTTGCCGGTGCGGCCGCGATCTGGCTCGGCATCTACGCGATCGTCGTCACCTGGGGGATCGGGTTCCTGCATCGCAACTGGGCCATGAGCTTCCGGCTTTCGCTGCGGGCGCTGTGCGTGCCGCTCGCCGTGACCGCCGCCATGATCGCGTGCCTGGAAGCGTTGCGGCTAGCGCTAAGTGTTCAGCGCCCCGTACTCGAAGTCGCCGTCGCCATCGTGATGGTTGCCGCTTCGTACACGATCATCCTGCTGCTGGAGAAGCGCTCGGGCGAGCGATTCTAGAGCATTTTCCGATCCAAGTGGATCGGAAAAAACTCTAGCTCTTTGTTTTGGCGAGCATCTTTATCCGACGGGTGTCCCCATCTGGTCGGATGATGCCCTGAACTACACGAGTGCGGGTTCGGACGCCGTTTGCCGGCCACGGTAGCGGTCGAACATGCTCATCTGGTGCACGCAGCTGAGCGTGCAGGTCGGGCTGCAGGATTTCTCGGTGTGGAATTCGCG
>CAZZVF010000102.1:0-9248 GCA_964657355.1 uncultured Buchnera sp. | reverse complement strand
TCGTAACGCTGTATCGGCCGGTTGGACCGGAGGAACTGGATCTCATCCGGCAGAGTGATGCGCAGCAAAGGCGACGTGTCCATCGCTGGAGTTAATATGAAACGTAGCCGGATCTGCACCAAGCCGGGACGACAACCGTGCGCGCTTAGGGGAAGATGCTTCCTGCGCCATGGTGGAAGCCAAAGACTGACCAGGAAGGGAGCTGATTTGGCCTTTGTCGTGCGAAGTCTGCAGGAGTGCCTTTCCGACGTTGCACCGGACGGCTACGAAGCACGACTGCATCACGTGTTCTCCGCAGCCCCTGCGACAATAGCCTTGCCGCCGCTTGCCGTCGGCAGTTTCACAGAAAGCGTGCCACCATGCTTCAAAGACAATTACGCCGCGTCTTGCTTAAATACCTGCCAGGCCAGAGCAAGTTATTGCTCGCGTGGCAGATTGACAAAAGTTGCTTTTGGTAATTAATGTTATAGCTGATTAAAAAGGCTTGATCCGTCGTGGCTGTTGTGGCACCCTCTAAGCTTGGGCCAACCAAGGCACCCAAGCATTATTGGATTCCGAAGGATCCTCTTGCCATACCTGCGGCTTCGAGTGCGGCGCTGAGGCAAGCAATGGCGCTGGAAAATCAGCCGCAAGAGGCTGCCAATGATTTCCTATGGATCATGGCGCAGGAATCCGAGGGTGTCGTGGACAAGCGAAACTTTGCATCTTCCGCCCGCGGGCTTTTCCAGCTTCTCAAGGCGCTCTATCATTTCAACCCAAATGGTGAAGCTTCATTTGGCAACGCGATAGAAGAGGCCCAGGGCGGCATACGATATATTGTTGATCGTTACGGCACGGCAGCCGCCGCCCGTCAGTTTTGGGAAAAGCACCATTGGTATTGAGGCGTGCCGCAGCCATCGTTGCCTGTATCTGGCTTGCGGGCGCGGCAACGGAGCCGTCGGCATTCGAAGCCTACGCCGTCACGGTCCAGTCCAGCAGTCTTCAGGTGCCTGTCGCCCTGAATGACGCGAAAAGCCGTCAATATGCCGACGAACTTCAGAGCGCGGCGGGCCAGGACACGAACTTCGCCGGGCACTTTATTCTATCGATCTGGGGCTGCGGCGCATCCTGCGTGATGGGCGCTGCCATAGATACAAAGACAGGCACGGTGGCCTGGTTGCCCTTCACCGTCTGCTGCTGGCCTCGCGACGTGGCCGCGCCGCTCGAATTCAAGGCAGATAGCCGGCTGCTTGTGGTTTATGGCAGCCGAAACGAGGAGGGCTCCGGAAGGCACGCCTATCTGTTTGACGGCCATAGTTTCATGCTGGTGCCCGGCAAAGATGGCGCCGCGCCGCGCTGAATGATGATGCAGGGGAGATTGCGTGGACCGAGCCGGTCCCTCAAACCCCAGGCAGATTATCAGGCCATGTCCTAATGAATGACGGGGGGTTTGGGGGGATGGCACATTTCACACCTCGAGGTGCAAGGTCACGCGGCCAGGCGTAGTCCTCGCCGCTCCCGTCCGGGTCTTGGAGTACGGGGACGTGGAGACGCGGCAGAACGGCGCGCGCTTCGTGACGCTTCTATCCTGGCTCGGGCCGAGCGAGCGCCCGCCTGGCTGGTGGACCCCCGTTTGATGCGGTCACTGTATCACCCGCTGATGATGCAGTTCGGCGGCTGTTGGAATGCAAAATCAACGGTCAGTCTCGGCAGGGGCCAAACCGTTCAGCGATGCCTGGCTGAGAGGATGCGGCGCATTGATGCGAGATCTGGCGAGGGTAAGATGCGGCTAAAGGCGTCGTCGTGGTCATGATCGACGACCCAGGTGCCAGTCGCCGGGTCCGAGGCCAGCAGCACCGCCGTGACGCCGGGAAAATTTGGCGACGCCGTGCGATACACAAGCCCGATCCGCTTGACCGGCCCATCCGGCGGCATCGTGCCTGCATCCTTCAGGCCCTGGCACGTCACGCTGCCAGTGACGCCCGTGCCGATTACGAGGATCGGCTTCGAAGTCGCCCGGCTCGTCGAAACCGTCACGCCGCACCACTGCGCGACGAACCACTGCGTCAGGCCAGGCCGGGGCTTAAAGCGGTAGGACGCGACCTCGGCCTCGTCGCCGCGCCCGGTCGGGAGGCGGACCGTGCGTTCCGGTGCGATGGTGGCGGATGCCTCCGGGAAGGACACTGTCGGTCCTTGCGCGCAGGCCGCGCCGGCGCATTGGACGACGACGGCGGCGACCAAGCCCGAGAGGCCAGCGCGCATCGGCATCACCATGTTAGTGCCACACCATGGAAGAGTATGGCGGGATCGGCAACACTGCGGCGCGGTCTTCTTCGACGCCGTAGAGCAGAACCGTATCGTCAATTGAGTAAAGCAGATAATTATTATCAAAGACGCCGTTCAGACGTATTCCGTCCGGTCCGCAATCAACAACGGGCTGGCCGGGGGATGGCTTGGGCTCGGCTGGGACGTTTGCTATGGTTCTGTCCGGCGCGCCGCTCTTGCGGAAAACAAGGCTCTCGCGAGTTGCGAAAACGGCTCCGCCTGCAACATTTACTGTCGTAAGGCGGTGCTCCGCAGTGCACCATTCGCAAACGGTCTGGATTTCCTTTGATCCGGTAAAATAGGCAATGTTAGTTGGTGATGTTCGAACACCTCTCACCTGCAAGAACTTCCCGGTCTCTGGATTGAAACTCCAAAAGGCCTCGGCAGCGTCTTTCCTAACGTCCAATAGAAGGTTATTTTCGGCAGACCAGACTGTTGAGACAACAGAGTTATCCTCATCATTGGAAGGCAGAGGATATCGTTGAACTTTTCCGTCCTTTAGCTTCAGCAGCCATACTACCGGAGCTACTGCGAAGGTTGAAATCGTAGCCAGCCATTTGTCGTTTGGCGAAACAATGATGCTTGTGTGGGTAGGAATCCCAGGTATTCGCTGCTCGATCCCAAGGTGGAGATCATAGATGTAAGTAGGCTGCCATTCGCTGCCTGAAAGTTGATAAATCAAGTATCTTCCCGACGGCGACATGTGAAAATCATCGAATAAGGCGCCCTTGTGTATCCCGAGAGGCTGCGCGGTAAGCGAGTTCAAATTGAGTTGGAATACGCCTCGAAATAGCATTGCTATGTAAATCGGGCGGCTTATCTTAACCCAATCAAGGCTGCCGTGGGTGGCAATCTTTGCATCGCCGGGGGGACTTTTCAGGGTGCTGCTTCCGCAACCAGCAGCAGCAGGCGTTGCGCACAGCGGGGCAAGAGCTACCGAGAACGAGACGCATCCTCGCATGATCGCGAATGCTTTTCGTAACATACCACACCGGTTCCTCAATAACATTGCCTCGTCCGTCCAAGCTAATTTCTCAACAAGATAAAAACCGCGACAGTATTTCAGAAGTCTTTTGCTTCTTTTCTCCAGAAAAGAAGGCCTATCCTCTATTCTTTTTCCAACCGTCCCCGCTGGCGACGCCCAATCGCGAGCTCGGTCACAACGCCGTGCAACGTGCGTAATTCCTGCTCTGTCACTTCGCCGCGTTGGAACAAATGGCGCAAATTCCGGACCATGCCGGGGCGTTTGGGGGCGTTGCGGAGGAAGCCGCAGGCGTCGAGTTGGTCGACGAGGTGGGTTAGGAAATTATCCAGCATGCGTTTGGTGGCGACGCTGCTTTCGTTGGTCATGAGGAAGCGTGGCGGGGTTTCGTCGTGGGTTTGCCACCACTCGTAGGCCATGACCATGACGGCTTGTGCGAGGTTGAGCGAGGTGAAGGCGGGGTTCATCGGGAAGCGGATGAGCGCGTCGGATTCCGCCATGTCGTCGTTGTCGAGGCCGGCGCGTTCGGGGCCGAACAACAGGCCGCATTTCAGGTTTCGGCCGGTGATTTCACGCAGTTCGGCAGCGGCGCCGCGTGCGGTGAGCACGGGTTTTACGATGTGGCGCGGGCGCGGACAGGTGGCGTAGACGTGGTGCAGGTCGGCTGTGGCGTCGGCCACGGTGTCGTGCACGGTGAGTGCGTCGAGCAGTTTTTGCGCGCCGGATGCGTTGCGCCAGGCTTTTTCCTGTGGCCACCCGTCACGGGGGCTCACGAGGCGCAAATGGAACAGGCCGCCATTGGCCATGGCGCGTGCGACGGCGCCGATGTTGTCGGCGAGTTGCGGGCGCACCAGGATGACGATTGGGCTGTTGCCGATCGGCGCGAGGTCGGCGCCGAATTCCTTGCCGGTCATGGGCCGGTCATAGTGAGAAAATCACGAAACCCGTCGCCATGTCGTGCCGGCGGCGTTGTCTTCCAGCACGACGCCTTGGTCGGCGAGTTCCTTGCGGATGGCGTCGGCGCGGGCGAAGTCGCGTGCCTTGCGTGCCGCGATGCGTTCCGCGATGGCGGCTTCCACGGCGGCGTCGCCGCCACCCTGGAACCAGGATGACGGTGCTGTTTGCAACAGTCCGAGCACGGCTCCGGCGGCGAGAAGTCCCGAGGCTGCAC
This sequence comes from uncultured Buchnera sp., assembly GCA_964657355.1. Classification (GTDB taxonomy): domain Bacteria; phylum Pseudomonadota; class Alphaproteobacteria; order Acetobacterales; family Acetobacteraceae; genus BOG-908. The sequence continues at coordinate 4,791 of CAZZVF010000102.1, read as the reverse complement.
CGGCATCGCCGGCGAGTGCTGCATCGGCGAGCGTGCGCATGGCGGCGATGGCGCCGGGCGTGTTCAGATCGTCGCAGAGCGGCGCCATGACGCTGTCCGGGATGGCGGCACCGGCAACAGGTTTGGTGTGTTCCAGGGCGCGGTAGAAGCGGTCCATTTCGCGGCGTGCTTCGGCGAGGCCCGCTTCGGAAAAGTCGAGAAGCGCGCGGTAATGCGTGCGCAGCACGAGCAGCCGCACGGCTTCGGCGGGGGCTTTTTCGAGCACCTCGCGCAGGGTGAGGAAATTGCCGAGGCTTTTCGACATTTTCTCGCCGTTGACCTGCAACATGCCGTTATGCAGCCACACGCGCGCGAACGCGCTGCCGGGAAAGGCGCACAGGCTCTGGGCGCGTTCGTTTTCGTGGTGCGGGAAGATGAGGTCGGTGCCGCCGCCATGGATGTCGAAGGTTTCGCCGAGATAGCGCCACGACATGGCACTGCACTCGATATGCCAGCCCGGGCGGCCGCGTCCCCACGGGCTGTCCCAACCGGGGAGATCGTCCGCTGACGGCTTCCACAGCACGAAATCGCCGGCGTCGCGCTTGTAGGGCGCCACTTCCACGCGCGCGCCGGCCATGAGCTCGTCGGGGCTGCGGCCGGACAGCGCGCCGTAGGGGGCAAAGCTCGAGACGGCGAACAGAACGTGGCCGTCCGCTTCGTAGGCGTGGCCGCCATCGATCAGTTTTTCGATGATGGCGATCATTTCGGGAATGTGCGCGGTGGCGCGCGGCTCCTCGTCGGGCGGCAGGTTGCCGATGGCGGCCATGTCGGCGTGATAGTCGGCGGTCGTGCGGCGCGTCACTTCGCCGATGGTGAGGCCGCTTTCAGCCGCGCGTGCGTTGATCTTGTCGTCCACGTCGGTGATGTTGCGGACGTAGGTGACGCGCGGGAAGAGTTCGCGCAGCACGCGGGCGAGCACGTCGAACACCACCATGGCCCGCAGATTGCCGAGATGCGGCAGGTCGTAGACGGTGGGGCCGCACACATACATCCGCACATTGGCCGGGTCGAGCGGCACGAACGCCTCGCGACGGCGCGTCTGGCTGTTGTGGAACGAGAGGATTGGTCGCTGTGTCGTGTTTGGCATGGCGGAGCGGGTTATGCTTGGAAAGCCTCGGATCGGCAAAGGCCGCGGTTCGTCCCGGGTGCCGACAACCTCCACCAACCAAGATGGCTCAAGCCACAAGAGGAGACGTTGAGATGTCCCAGACGACCCAGAACCGGGCGGCCACGCCGATCGAACTGGCGCGCGACCTGATCAGCCGCCACGGTCTCCAGGCGGCCGCGGTGGCGCACGAGCATGCCAACCAGAGCAAGGCCAGCGGCGACCGCGATGCGATGCACCGCTGGTCGGCGGTGCATCGTTTCGTCAACCAGCTCCGCGCCGAATCGCGGAGCTCCTCAGCGCCGCTTATTTCAGGTCGCGGAACTTCTGGTGCAGGTCGAATTCCCTCGAGGTGACGTAGGTCTCGACGCGGCCCATGCGCTGGTCGAGCTTCTGCATGATGTCGGCGAGGTTCAGCACGCCCTGGTTCAGCGGGGCGGCCGGTGCGGGCGTGGCGCCGAAGCGGTTGCGGACGCCGTTGATGCCGCCGGCGCGTTTGACGACGCGAAACAGCATGATCAGCACGAAGATCACGATGCCGATCGTGATGAAGTGCTTGATCAGGCGGAAACTCTCGTTGTGGTGCAGCACGGTGATGTCGGACGAACTGCCGTGCTGCGATGCGACCTTGGCCACCTGGTTCTCGATCTCGGTCACCAGGCCGGAGCCGCCGACGACGATGTCGCTGCCGCCGCTGGCGCTCTTGCGGATGGCGCCTTTGACCTCGCCGAGCTTCACGTCGCCGCCCCCCGAGGCGGTGACGTCCGCATAGCCGATGGAGGCTGCCACCACCATGTCGCCGCTGCCGTGGCGCTTTGCGTTGAGTGCACCGATGTTGCCGCCGCCGATCAACAGGTCCCCGGAGGAAGTACCCTCGACCTGCACGGTACCGGCCTCGATCGATCCGATGGCGATATCGCCCGAACCCTGTTGGCGCGCGTTCAGGATGCCCGTCAGCCTGGCGATCCTGACGTCGCCGCTCGCCTGGACAGTGACGGTGACGGGCCCGTCCGCTTCGGTGAACGAGGCGTTACCGCTGCCGTGCACAGTGACGTTCAGTGCCGTAACCCGTCCGGCCTTGAGGTCGCCGCTGCCATCGATGGTGGCGTTCACCGGCCCGCCGATCATGTCGGCGAGTTCGACGTCGCCCGAACTTTGGATAGTGAGGTTCACCGGCCCCGGCGGCACGGCGATTTCCAGGCCGCTGAAATCGGATTCGCAGCGGTCGGTGGTGATGCTGACCGGGCCCTGGCCGCTGACCGAGACGCAATCGAGCCCCTTGTCACCGCTGATGCGGATCTTGCCGGCAAGGGTAGGATCCATCGTGACCTTGATCGTCTCGTCCAGCGTGGAGACCAGGTTGAGGCCCCCCGCGCCGCTGACCAGGCGTTCGTCCGCGGCGGCCGGGCTCGCCAGTGCCGCGCCGGCCATTAGCAGCACGGCGGAGGCGACGCTTCGCAGGGTGGGGAGGGGGTGGTTCATGGCCGTGCTCAATTGCGCACCCGGGCGCGCCAGCCCGGGGCGTCCTCGTCGAGCAGGCGTTCCAATGTCTCGACGCGCTGTTCGAGCCGGCGCGCCACTTCGAGCGATCGGGTGAGGCTGTTCTGGTCGGCGTCGGTCAGCCCGGACCCGGCTGCCGCCCCGCCGCGCCGGTAATGTGCCCGCACCGCTGTCAGCACGATGACGAAGGTGAAAATAACAACGAGGTCCCAATCCATCGCGAGCGTCCTGTCTGAAGATCTCTTTCGCGAGCCGGCCGTTTGTGACGCAGCCGGTTCCGCCTAGGCTCCCTCTAGCATCCGTCATGCCAGCGTGTCGTGCCAGGCAGATCAGGGGTTTACAGCCCTCTTCCCGAATTTAACTGGTGCAGCGGGTCACCTTCTGGCCAAGGTAGCCAGGTTTTTACAGCACACTCAACCGGAGGCGCGAGGCAGCGCGGTCGTGCCCGATCAGCGGCAGCAGCGATGCCAGTTCGGGGCCGTGATCCTCCCCCGTGAGTGCCAGGCGCAGCGGGGCAAACAGGGCCTTGCCCTTGCGGCCGGTGGAGAGCTTCAAGCCCTCGGTCCAGCCGGACCATGTCGTGCTGTCCCAAGGCGTCGCCGGGAGGGAGTCCAGGGCTGCGCGGAAAAACTCGTCCTGGCCTTCGATGACGGGCGGGACGATGTCGCCGGCGACGACGCACCACCAGTGGCGCGCCTCGCTCAGCAGATCGAGGTTACCGCGGACGGCCTCCCAGAACTCCGGCGTGGCGGCTTCGGGCAGGCGGTCGCGCACCTGTTCGAAGGTGGCGGCGTGCAGCACTCGGCGGTTCAGGGCCAGCAGCTGGCGCATGTCGAAGCGCGCCGGCGAGCGCGAGATGCGCGACGGGTCGAAGCTGGCGGCGAGTGTTTCGAGGGGGAGCGGCTCGGGCGAGTCCGAGGTGCCGAGGCGGGCAAGATAGGCGACCAGGGCCGTGGGCTCCATGCCGTCCTGCCGGAGCGCGCGCAGGGACAAGCCGTCGAGCCGCTTGGACAATTTGCCGCCGTCGCTATCCACCAGCAGCGGCAGATGGGCGAAGCTGAAGCGCGACGGATTGGCGCCGAGGGCCGACATCAGGTCGATCTGCACGCCCGTGTTGGTGATGTGGTCCTCGCCGCGGATGATGTGGCTGACACCGCTCTCGGTGTCGTCCACCACGCTGGTGAAGGTGTAGAGCGGCGTGCCGTCGGCGCGGATCAGCACCGGGTCCGACACCGCGTTGAGCTTGACGTTGCGGCGGCCCAGCACGAGATCGTTCCATTCGGCGGCGCCGTCGGAAAGCTTGAAGCGCCAGTATGGTGTTTTTCCCCCGGCCTCGGCCTGGGCGCGCTGCTCGGCGGTGAGTTTCAGCATGGCGCGGTCATAGACCGGCGCCAGCCCGCGCTTGAGCCGCTGGTCGCGCTTGAAGCGCAGCTCCTCCTCGCTTTCGAAACACGGATAGAGCCGGCCCGAGGCACGCAGCTTTTCCGCCGCCGCGTCGTATAGCGCGTTGCGGTCGGCCTGGCGGAAACTCTCGTTCCATTCGATGCCGAGCCAGCGCAGATCCTGCTCGATGCCGCGCTCGTATTCGGGGCGCGAGCGCTCGCTGTCGGTGTCGTCCAGACGCAGCAGGAAATTGCCATTGTGGCGCCTGGCGAACAGCGCGTTGGCGATGGCGATGCGCGCGTTGCCGACATGCAGGTAGCCGGTCGGGCTCGGCGCAAAGCGGACTTTGATCATGTCGGTAAACTCATGGCGTGCGGTTCATTCTTCAATGTCGCGGCGCGGGTCGAGCGAACGCCAGTCGCGTTCGCCGGGCTCGGCCGGCTGTTCGGTGAAATCGGAAAGTTCCTGAGCGGACCGCCAGCTTTCGGGTGCGGCCTGGCTCGGGTCGGCAGGGTCGATCACCAGCGCGTCCTCGCCGAACGCGAACCAGGTCTCCAACACGTCGCGCGCCGACGATCCGCCGGCGGCGCGGCACACTTCCACGCTGTCGCGCACATAGGCGCGGGCGAAGGCGTTGGCCTGCATCAGGGTCGGGAAGCCGCCGACTTCTTCCACGATGTTGTCCTCGGCGCCCCCAGAAAGATCGAGGATGCGCACGCGCCAGCCGCCTTGGGGTGCAAACAGGTGGGGCGGTGCGAACAGGT
>CAZZVF010000101.1:0-9341 GCA_964657355.1 uncultured Buchnera sp. | reverse complement strand
GCGCATGCTGGTGACGACGCGCGGCTGGTTCGGCGGCGGCGGCGACCTCACCCCGATGCGGCTCGATGCGCCGGAAGCCATCGAGGACGCGGCGTTCTTTCACGCTGCGTATCGCGCCGCCTGCGACCGGCATGACCCCGACTACTACCCGAAATTCAAGGCGTGGTGCGACCGGTACTTCTTCCTGCCGCACCGCAACGAGCCGCGCGGTGCCGGCGGGATTTTCTACGACCACCTGTTTTCCGGCGATGCGCCGGCGGATTTCGCTTTCACCCGCGACGTCGGCGAGGCGTTCCTGGCCGCCTACCCTGCGATCGTGCGCAAGCGGGCACGGGAGCCCTGGACCGAGGCGGAACGCAGCCATCAGCTGACGCGGCGCGGCCGTTATGTCGAATTCAACCTGCTCTACGACCGCGGAACGACGTTCGGGCTGAAGACCGGCGGCAACGTCGAGGCGATCCTGATGAGCCTGCCGCCCGAGGTGCGCTGGCCCTAGCGGCGGGCGAGGGCGCCGCTGGGCTTCACCCACGGTTAACCTTCGTCTCGTAGCTTGGGAAGGCGGCATCATGCCGCTGCTTCGCAGGATGGGAGGCCTTCATGCCGGGCGACCTGGCAATCGATAGCGTGACTCAGGCTGCCTACCCTCCGGGGACAGCTTATCCTTCGGCAACGGGGCGAACCCCATCCGGCAGCACCCCCGTCGCTGCCGAGCAAGCCGTGCCGGCCGCCGCGGCCGCCAAGACGACCGCGGTGGAACTGGCGAATCCGCGCCTGCACACGGATGTCGCGCTGAACCGCCTCGTGCTCGAGTTCTTCGACTCCAGGGGGGATCTCACGCAGTCGATTCCGAACCAGAAGCAGCTCGATGCCTATCGCCTGGCTGCGGCGTCCGGCGCCAGGGACACCGTGGAGCCTTGATCTTGCGCGGGAACCATTTGCGTGCGCCGTGTTGCCGCATTGACCTTGGGGGAACGTTCTTCAATGCGGCTTTTCGAGTGCCCGTCCTGCAGCCAGTTGCTGTATTTCGAAAACACACGCTGTGAACGCTGCGGGCACCGGCTTGGCTACATGCCTGAGCGTGCGACGCTGCTGGCGCTGGAGCCCGCCGGCGATTTCTGGACCGACCCGTCCGGCACTTGGAAGTTCTGTGCGAATGCCGACTACGACGCCTGCAACTGGCTGATCGACAGCAATGCGGAGGCCAACTATTGCACCGCCTGCCGGCACAATCATGTGGTCCCCGATCTTTCGGACGCCGAGAACCTGACGCGCTGGCAAGCGCTGGAGGCGGCGAAGCACCGGTTATTCTATACCCTGATGCGACTCGGCCTGCCGCTCGCCACGCGTACCGAGGACCCGCAGCATGGCCTGGCGTTCGACTTCCTCGCGGAAACGCTGGCTCAGCCCAAGGTGCTCACCGGGCATGATGACGGGTTGATCACCATCGCGCTGAAGGAAGGCGACGATGCCGAGCGCGAGCGGATGCGGGAGCAGATGGGCGAGAAATACCGCACGCCGCTCGGCCATTTCCGCCATGAGGTGGGCCACCACTACTGGGATCTGCTGGTGCGCGACACGGAGGCGCTGGAGCCGTTCCGCGCCTTGTTCGGCGACGAGCGGGCGGATTATGCGGCGGCGTTGAAGGCGCATTACGCGCGCGTGCCGGAACCCGGCTGGCAGGAAAACTACGTGAGCCTGTATGCGACATCGCATCCATGGGAGGATTTCGCGGAGACCTGGGCGCATTATCTGCATATCATCGATACGCTGGAAATGGCGGCGTCGTTTGGCATCGGCATTCACCCGAAGCTCGCACGCGATCGCTCGCTCGAGGCGGACATCGATTTCGACCCGCATCGCGAGCAGAACATGGCGACGATAATCGAGGCATGGCTGCCGCTCGCATTCGCGGTGAACAGCCTGAACAGGTCGATGGGGCAGCCGGACATGTATCCGTTCGTGGTCTCGGCGAAGGTGATCGAGAAGCTCGGCTTTATTCACGACCTGGTGACACGGCGCTGATATTCGAGGTATCCGCCCATCGCTCGCGTGAACGGATTCCTCATTCTTTTTCCCTAATCTCCGCTGCATGCAGCTTAACGATCGGGCGCGGGCCCATGCTGCAACGGTTTGAAAGGGGCTTTCGTGTCCTCCTGGCGAAACATGTCTATCAGCACCAAGCTGGTCGCCGTACTGAGCGTGCTTGTCGCGCTCTGCGGGCTTACAGGCGGCGTAGCGCTGCAAAAGCTTTCGATGTTCCGGGATTCTGCCGCGCACATGCAGACCGACAATGTGGAGTCGCTTGTCGATCTGGCACCCATGCAGGCGGACCTGCTGACATACCGCCTGAAAATCCGCGAAATACTGGGCTCCACGACGCCGCAGGATCGTGCAGTGCTGCAGGCACGCGCGACCGAGTTACGCGGCATGTTGAGCGACGTCGAGGCCAAATACACCAAAACGATAAGCTCGCCTGAAGAGCAGGCGCTTTATACGTCGTATTCCGACAATGAGGCAAAGCTCTTCACCGCCGTGGATCGTGCGCTCGACGGCCTGACTGTGGAAAACGCCGCCCAACGTGTTGAGCTTTACAACCGCGATGTTCGCCCGCTCGGTACCGCGACACATCAGCTCGCTCAGAAGCTGTTAGATCTGAACGTGCATGGGTTACGGGCTCATTTGAACGAAGGTGACGACCTTTTCGCATACAGCAGAAACCTGATCGTGGGCCTGACCGGACTTGCAGTCGCGTGCGCCCTGGCATTTTGCTGGATGCTTGTCTCGGGCATCGCAAAGCCGGTGCGTGCATCGGCCGACAACATGCGCAGGCTGGCGGCGGGCGACCTATCCGTCGATGTCGGCAATGCCGAGCGGACGGACGAAATCGGCGTCCTGGTGAAGGCCATGCAGGCGTTCAAGGAGGTGCTTGTCGACAAGCAGCGCCTGGAGATGCAGCAAATCGCAGGCAAGGCCGAGGCCGACACTCAGCGCAAGACGTTGTTGGCCTCCGTTGCGTCGGATTTTGAAACTCGGGTCGGCAGCCTTGCAAAGTCGCTGACGGAGAACTCGGGAGTCATGCAGGCGACGGCGGATGCGATGTCCGTCACCGCCACGCAAACCAACAGCCAGGCCTCCGCGGTTGCGGCGGCCGCGGAAGAAGCGAGTTCCGGCGTGCAGACGGTCGCAGCCGCGGCGGAGGAGCTTGCCGCATCGATCGGCGAGATCAGCCGGCAGGTGGCGCAATCGGCGCGCATGACGGAACGCGCCGTGGCGGATGCACGACGGACCGACACAGTGGTGCGTGCACTGGCCGAGGGTGCTGAGAAAATCGGCCTAGTGGTCGAGCTCATCAACCGCATCGCCAGTCAGACCAACCTGCTCGCGCTGAATGCGACAATCGAGGCGGCACGAGCCGGCGATGCGGGCAAGGGCTTTGCGGTCGTGGCGTCCGAGGTGAAAAGCCTGGCGCTGCAGACCGGCAAGGCGACGGAGGAGATCGGTGCGCAGATCAGCCAGATCCAGTCGGCGACAAACGAGGCGGTGATCGCGATACGCGGCATCACCTCCACCATCGAGGAAGTCAGCACCATTGCGACGACGATCGCCTCGGCCGTCGAGCAACAAGGCGCGGCAACGGGTGAAATCGCCCGTAACGTGCAGCAGACGGCGGCCAGCACGCAAATGGTCACGTCCAACATCACGGGTGTCAGCCAGGCCGCCAACGATACCGGCGTTGCGGCGAGCCAGGTGCTGAACTCGGCGGCCGAACTCTCACGTCAGGCGGAGCAGCTGACCCTCGAGGTACGAGAGCTTTCCAAGCGGGTGCGCTCAGCCTGATCCGGCTGGTCGGGGGTGCAGCTAGGCGGCGTAGAGCATCATTCGAGCGAGTGGGATAACCTGTCGGATAAAGATGCTCGCCAAAACAAAGAGCTAGAGTTTATCTGCGATCCGCTTCGATTGGCATAACTTTAGCCGCGTCAGTAATGGCGCTTCCGCTGCCAGGGCGACCGTTGCAGGTCGCCCCGCTCACAGGCCCCGGAACATGCGCCGGGCGACGTTGCCGGCGCAGCTGCCACATTGAAAGGTTGTCGATATCTTTGCTTGGGTTACTCAAGGTTGCATGGCATGGTGACGCCACTGTCCTTGAGCATCCGCCGGGCATCGTCTCGCGTGGCCTGCACGTTTTCAGAAAGTCCTCGATGCCCGACGATGCTTTGCGGATCACGGGGCTTCGGAAGTCGTTCAGCCGGGTTGCGGTGGACAGTCTCGATCTGGCGGTGCGGCCGGGAGAGTTCTTCGCGTTGCTCGGGCCGAACGGTGCCGGCAAGACCACGACATTGCGGATGGTCGCTGGGCTGCTTGAGCCCGATGCGGGCGAGATCCGCATCTTTGGCGTCGATACGCGGGCCGATCCGATCGGGGCCAAGCAGATCGTGGCATGGCTGCCGGAAGAACCTCTGCTCTACGATCTGCTGACACCGCTGGAGTATCTCGAATTCGTCGCCGGGCTCTGGCGCGTGGATCCGGAGGTTGCCGCCATGCGAGCGGGCGAACTGCTCCAGCGGCTCGGCTTGTGGAAGCACCGGCACGAACGATGCGGCGGGTTTTCGCGTGGCATGCGGCAGAAGACGGTGCTGGCCGGGGCGCTGATCCATGATCCCAGATTGCTGATCCTGGACGAGCCGCTGACCGGGCTCGATGCCGCCTCGTCGCGTGACGTAAAGGATCTGCTGACGGCGCGCGCCGCGTCGGGCGCCGCGGTGATCCTGACGACGCATATCCTCGAAGTGGCCGAACGCCTCGCCTCACGCATCGGCATCATCGCCGATGGCAGGCTGCGCGCGCTCGGCACGGTCGATGAGCTGCGCCAACAAGCGGGTGCCGGGCGTGACAAACCGGACGCAATGGCACCGGCGGGAAGCGGCGCGGCAGACGATCTACGCACCCTGGAAGAGATTTTCCTGAGCCTGACACGGGAGCCGGCATCAAGGTGAGCGCCGTGGAGGGCACGACTATGCTGCTTTCCCGGCCTGGATCGGGTTTCGGGCACTCGCGCTTTGCACCCGGTTCGGTGCCGTGGCTGCTCGTGCAGGAGATGCGGCTGCTGTGGCGGGGCTCGGTCTTCTCGCGTGTTCACTCATGGGCGTGGCTCGCTGTGCTTGCGGCCGCCGCTTTGGGCCTCGGACTGGCCGGCGCATCGGGCGCGCTGCGGCTACAACTCGCCGCGGGCGACAGGCTGCTCACCCTCACGCTGGGCCTCGCATTCATTTTCGGGCTGATGCTGGCGCAGGCGATCCAGCGCGCAACGGAACTGCTCGACGGGCACGCCGATCTCGGCTGGCTGCTCTCCTCGCCCCTGCCCCCGCAACGCGTGCTGGCGTTGCGGCTGGTCGCCCTCGCCGGCTCGGTCGCGCTGAACTGGATCATGCTGCTCGGACCGGTCGCAGCCGGCCTCGCCGTGTTCAGGCATCCCGTAGCGCTGATGCTGCTCCCGGTGCTCGCCTGTTTCGGGCTCCTGGCAGCATCCGTCGGTGCGGCGGTCACCTTCGTCCTGGTGCCGGTCGCCGGATTGCGCCGCACACGCGCGCTGGCCAATGCGGCAGCGACGTTGGTCGGCGCCGTGGTATTCCTCTGCGCGCAATGGCGCACGCTGCTGTCGCAACCAACGGCCGATGCCGTCTGGGACAGGCTGTCGCCGGGCGATCCACCATCGGGACCGGCGTGGCTGCCGGCCCAGATCCTGCTCGGGGAGATTTGGAAACTGCTGCCGTTCGCGGCCTTATCGGTCGCCTCGCTTGCGGTCGCGTCGTTCCTGTTGCGCCGATGGTTCGCGTCCGGCGCCACACAGGGGCTGATCGCCGGCGGAGAGGCGACACGCGCGCACACGAGGCGCGACAGGCGGTTTGCGGCTGGCCTTGCCTCGGCATTGCTGCGCAAGGAAATCGTGCTCCTGCGCCGCACCCCCGGCCTTGCAGGTCTCGCCCTGTACTACACGATCTATCTCATTCCGGCCGCTGCCGCCTTGTGGCGCGGCGGCAGCGCGCTGAACGCCAGGCCGTTCGCCGCAGCACCGGTGCTGGCCGCGGGCGAACTGGCGCGGCTTTTCATGTCCGCCTGCATGGTGAGCGAGGCGGCCACCGACCTCGTCGCCACCGCCCCGGTGCGCGCGCGACCGATCGCAATCGCCAAGCTCGAAGCGGCCACGATCGGCGTCGCGGTGATCCTCGGATTGCCGATCCTGGGCCTCGTTATCCTGCTGCCCAACTGCATTCCCGCCATGGCGCTCGGTCTCTCGGGCGTCGTGTTCTGCAACCTGCTGCTCGGTCTGTGGCGGCCGATGCCGATCAGGCGCTCCGACCTGCGGCGCGACCGCAAAGGCTGGGGCGGGCTGGTGAATTTGGCCGGCATGCTGCTGAGCATCCTGTGGTCCACCGCGACCTGGCTCGCTTTGCGCCACAGCCGTGGGGCTGTCGTTCCGGTGGTGATAGCATTTGTGGCTCTGCCTTTGCTGAGGCCTCGCGGGAGGAGCAATCGGGTTTAACGAAGTGCATCGGGCTGTCTTACGCCATAAAGCCGTTCCAGAGCATTTTCCGACCTTATTGGATCAGGATGCCTGCCGGAAAATGGTCTAGCGCTTTGTTTTAACGAGTATCTTGATGCAACGAGTGAGCCATCTGGTCGGATGATGCTGTGGAATCGGATGATGCTCCAGAAGCTGAATTTCATGCTGTGCGACTTCGAGCGACTTTCTGCACCGCTGATAAGCACTTGAGCTTTCTGCCTCTTCGTTCTTGATACGATGGAGGAGAGACGTTCTCATCGTCGGGTAGTCGTCCGGCTTTAGCTCGCTCGGATTTTCCGCAGGCCGCAGATGGGCGTGGAACTCGAAGCCTTCGGAGACAATTTCGACGACAGCAAAATCCGTCAGGCCCAGATAACCACAATCTCGCACCAGGAGTTCGAACGACGACGGTGTAAAAACAGAACAGTGCGCGTCGAAATACTCGTCGTTGCCGGCGCCCTCGCGTTGGTCTTGTCTGCGGATACGAGACGCCCAGAATTCCCACTCGTCGGCGAGTTCGATGTCGCAGAACACTGTCTCGGCCGGTGTCGTCGGAAAGAAGTCATGACGCTTTTGCGTCCCGTCCATGTAGTGCGCGAAAGCGAGGCGGCCCTCGAACACACTGGCGAGCGTAGGTTTCTGCCGATCTTCGTGAAAGCTTTGTATCCAGTCGGAGAGACGCGTAATCGGCCGGAAATAATCGAAGCAGACGCGGTGGTCGGGGATTGCCATGCTGAGAATTCCGCCCGGCTTCAGCGCGCTGGCGCACCCTTTCAGAAAACGGATCGGGTTCGGCAGGTGCTCGAAGTTGTGCGACGAGACGATGTAATCGAAGGTGCCGGCCTCGCCGCGTGCGGCGACTAGGTCGCCGATCGCGATCGATGATCCCACCAGGTCGACGTCTTCGATCAGATTCAGCTGCTCGGCCGTGATGTGCGGATCGTCCCGCGCACGTGAGCGCAAAGTTTCGGTGTCGAAAACGTCCATCGACAGGCAGTCATATCCTTCCCGCTTCGGCGCCAACGGATTGAACCATGGTCCGACCTCGATGCCGCGCTGGCCGGCGGACACGTGCTTCAGGATCAGGTCGCGCCGCGTCATTCCCACCCTTCGCCTTCAGCTATTATTTTGAAGTGTGCAAGGCGCGGGCCGCAGAGTTCTTGTTGCGGGAGGCGACGATCCGGCTGCCGCCTGCCGCTCGACCACGGCCAGGAAACGCGCGCCGAACGCGTCCAGCGTGAGCTCGCGGTCGAACACGCTCCGTGCCGCGAGACCCATCGACGGGAGTTCATCGCGGCGTTCGTAGGCGGCCAGCAACTGCCCCGCCAGCGACGGCGCGCTGCCGCACTCGAAACGGAAACAGCTTCCCTCGTCGAACATCTCGGCAGCGCCCACGTTCTCGTTCACGATGCTGGGCTTGTGCAACATGGCAGCCTCCATCACAGTCAGTGGCCAGGGGTCATCGCGGGACGCGCATACGACCACGTCCGACTCGGCGATGAGCCGGAGCTGCTCCCGGTGATCCCGTAGGCCGAGATACGTGACCTCGGGCAGCCGCGCCAACTTGTCTTCGATTTTCTGCCAGAACGTCTCGTACATCTCCCATAGCTTACCGGTCAGCAGGAAGCGGCAATTCCGGCGGACATCCTCAGGCAGAAGGTCGATGGCGTCGACGAAGATGTCCTGCCCCTTGCGCGGCTCGATCGTTCCCGACAACAGAAAAATTGTCGGCCTCGGTGCGCCCGGCATGCCGTCATGCGCCCCACCGTGCGATGCAGTATCGGGGATGCCGGTATGCAGGATCTCGGCATCGATGCCGTCGGGCACGAAGCGCCTTGCATAGGCGCCGGTGCAGAGGACATGCACACGGTCCCAGTGAACATCGCCGACGGCCTTCAGGTCGGTCGCCAGCGATTGCGCCTCGTGCAGCCACCATACGGTGCGCAGGTTCTCGATCGCCGAGAGCTGCCGGACGACACCGGCCAGGGCGATCGTGTTGACGACGGCAAGGTCGAAATTTCGCGCGAAACGTTCGAACAGGAAGTGACCCTGGCCGAGCGAGGCATCGATGATGGTGGCAATGCCGGCCTCGGTGATTTCCTGCCGCAGCGGGCCGTCTTCCCGCGCGACGATGACCGGGAAGCCGCCGGCTTCCAGCACCACGCGGGCAGCGTAGAGCAGCATGCGCGGCGCCCCGGTCAGCGACAGTTCGTGCGACACGAACAGGACATGCGGCCCGGTGGCGACACGCTGCGGATCGAGATGCCCGGCGTATATGCGATAGTTGAACGCGAAGTCCCGGTACAGCACCCGCTTCATCGACGCGGTGAAGAACGGATCGTGCGATACGTGGCGGCCCCAGCGCTGCAACGTGAAGGCGTCGGCGCGGTCCTTGCGGCGCTTGGCGCCCCAGGAATGATTGCCGATGTGCCGTAGCAGCGCGTGCGGCGTGTAGACGCAGCGCAAGCCGGCCTCGATCAGCTTGTAGCTGAGGTCCAGATCGGAATGCGCGTCGGGCGTGTGGTCCGCATCGAAGGCGCCGATTTGCCAGAACACGTCCTTGCGGAGTGCGCAGCAGGCGCCGGACAGGATGGAAACGTTCCTGACGTATTTGTGCATGGTGAGAAACGAGTCGGGCGTGTCGCACCCGACATTGTTGTAGGCCGTGCCGCACAGCCCGGGGGTGCCCGAAATCATGCCGGCATATTGGATCGTGTCGTCCGCGTGCAGCAGCTTCGGCGACACGCCGCCCACGCCCTCGACCAGACGGCCCGCAGCT
>CAZZVF010000100.1:0-9342 GCA_964657355.1 uncultured Buchnera sp. | reverse complement strand
GCCTGAGTCCGCGGCGTTGGGGCGCGCAGGTTCAATTTGAGGAGTTCCCCAATGGCACCGCTAGGCGACAAACCCGTCTGGTTCATCACCGGCTGTTCCACCGGCTTCGGCCGCGAACTTGCGAGCCAGATCCTCGCCGCCGGCGGACGCTGCGTTGTGACCGCTCGCAAACTGGACAGCGTGCAGGATCTTGTCGCCGGGCACGAGAGCAACGCACTCGCGTTGGCGCTCGACGTCACCGACAAGACGCAGATCGACGCTGCCGTGCAGGCCGCCGGGAAGAAGTTCGGCGCCATCGACGTGCTCGTGAACAATGCCGGCTATGGGTATATGGCCGCGATCGAGGAAGGCGACGACGGCGAAGTCCGCGGTATGTTCGAGACCAACGTGTTCGGTCTCGTCGACATGACCAAAGCTGTGCTGCCGGGCATGCGCGAGCGCGGCCGCGGCCACATCGTCAACATCTCGTCGCAAGGCGGCCTCGTGGGGTTTGCCGGCGTCGGCTACTACAACGCGACGAAATTCGCCGTCGAAGGATTGTCCGAGGCGCTGAACGGCGAAGTCGCACCGCTCGGCCTCGGCGTCACCATCGTCGAGCCCGGCCCGTTCCGCACCGACTGGGCAGGACGGTCGCTGAAAACCCCGGCCAACGAGATCGCCGCCTACAAGGAGACCGCCGGTGCCCGCTGGCGCCAGATCAGCAGCTACTCGGGCAAGCAGCCGGGCGACCCGAAGCGTGCGGCCGAGGCGATCATCAAGGCCGTGCAATCGGGTAAGGCACCGCTGCGCATGCTGCTCGGCCGGGTTGCCATGGACACGGTGCGTGGCAAGATCGGCCGCATGATGCAGGAATTCGATGCCTGGGAGAGCGTCTCCCTCGGCACCGACTTCCCGCAGGAGAAGGCCGCCGAGTAGCGCGCCGGCCTGCTACCGTGAGGGTGGTGCCACCGGCGGCGGCTTGGCCGTCGGTGGAACCGTTCCAGCCGCCGCTGCGGGACGGCCTGCAGCCGATGTTGGAGCTGCCACCGGCGGTGCGGGCTTGACGACCTGCACCACGTCGGCACGGTCGGCCGGACCGTCGCCGATGCCCTGCGGGCCGCTCGCCACCGCCCTGATGCGGTCCGAGACGATGCCGGCATTGATCAGCACCGCCCGCGCGGCGAGGGCCCGGTCGAGCGACACGCGGCGCGGCGTCGACGGGTCGTCCGGCACGCCGGGTGCGAACGCCGTGATGCCGATGACCGCGTCAGGGTGCGCCAGCATGGTTGCGGCGAGCGTCTTGAGCGCCGCGTAGGTCGCCGGATTGAGGTCCGACGATCCGGGCCCGAAGGTGACCCGCACGCCGTCCGGAATGCTGGCAGCTTCGCCCTGCGCGTCGGTCTTCACCGGCACCACGGGCGGCGGCGGCGGCTTGTGCGCCGGCATGACAAACGGTGGCGGGGCCAGCACGGGGTTTGTCGGCGGTGCTGCGGGAACAACCGGCAGCACCACGGTTTTGCGGCCGGTCGGGGCGGAGTGCGCGTTCCGCCGCGTGGTGCGCGCGGGCGCCTTCGCCTTCGGGGCCGCCGTCGTGGCCGGGGTGTCGGGTTTCAACGAATCCAGGGCGCCGTTGTCGGTACTTACCTGGGCGCGGGTTGTCGCGGGTGAAGCCAGTGCAGCAACAACCATCAGGAAGAGGGTAGGGCATCGCATGGCGCGGACCCTAGCGGCCTGCTGCCGTGCGCTCAATCTGCCAAGCGGGCGGCAACCCGGCGCCTCCGCCGGGCCGGACACACCGTGTTACACTTTCCGGCAATGCGTCACGTGCGCGCGGCGACAGGGGAGGGCGTTTCCTATAGGGTGCCGCTTCCTTGCAACCCGAGGACGCTGTGCATATCGCAACTCCGCCGACCCGCCCGCAACGCCTGCTGCTCGTCGAGGACGATCCGGAGATCGCAGCGCTCGTCGCCAGCATGCTGCAGCAGCGGTCGTTCACCGTGTTCCGCGCGACCGACGGGCGGAGCATGGACCGCGTGCTGCGCACGGAGGAGATCGACCTTGTCATCCTCGACCTCATGCTGCCAGGCGAGGACGGGCTTTCGATCTGCCGCAGGCTGCGCGAACGCAGTTCCGTGCCGGTGCTCATGCTGACAGCACTCGCCGGCGAGGCGGATAGGGTGATCGGCCTGGAGACGGGTGCGGACGACTACCTGCCGAAGCCGTTTGCGCCGCGCGAGCTCCTCGCCCGCATCAGGGCGTTGCTCCGCCGTGCCCACTGGAACACCGAAAGTGCCGAGGAGGCGCCGACCCGGTTCCGCTTCGACGGTTGGCAGCTCGACACGCTGCGCATGATCCTGCTGTCGCCCTCCGCCGCGCAGGTGCCGCTGACCACCGCCGAACTCGGCCTGCTCACGGCATTCTGCCGCCAGCCGCAACAGGTTCTGAAACGTGAGCAGCTGCTCGCGACCCTTCACCAGCAGCCGGCCGCCGTGTTCGACCGCGCCATCGACACGCTGATCGGCCGCCTGCGACGCAAGATCGAGGACGATCTGAAGGAGCCGTCGCGCATCAAGACCGTGCGCAACGGCGGCTACATCTTCACGCCGCTTGTCGAGGCTTGCGGCCGTGACGATCCGCCGCCGCCTGCGGCAGCAGGACGACCCGACAGCCTGATGTGAGACACTGGTTCTCCTCGACACAGCGGCAGGTGGCCTTCATCCTGGCCGCGTCGCTCGTGCTGTCCCAGGCCCTGGTGGTGCTGACCGTCGTCGTCATGTTCCGCGAGGGCGAGCCGCTTGTGCCGCCCGCCACCGCGGTGGCGCTGCAGATGATCGGCGGGCTTTATGAGCGCTTGCCCGCCGAACGCACGCTGATCCTGCATATGGCGGCCGAGGCCGGGGTCAGTGTCGCGCCGGCCGATGCCGCCCTGTTGCAGCGATGCGGTGTCGCGAACCGCGCACCTGCCGGCGAAAGACGGCCGATTTCCTGCCATGAGGAACCGGGCGATCCGGAACGCGCCTCGGTCATCGTTCCCGCCGGCGACACTTGGCTTGCCGCATCGTCCTTCGCCATCCATTACGAAGCGCCGCCGCATCCACGCCATCCGTGGGTGCAGTTCTATGCCCTGGTATTGGGCATCGCACTGCCGACGCTTGTGCTGTCCCTGTGGGGCTCGCGCCGTGTCACCGCACCGTTGAAGCAACTGGCCGCCGCCGCCGAGGCCATCGAGCCGGACGGCCCGACCGCCTCGCTGCCGGTCTCCGGCACGGCAGAGATCCGTCTGCTGGCCGACAGCTTCAACCGCCTGATCGAGCGGTTGCAGGCCTTCGCGTCCGGTCAGCGCCGCATGGTCGCCGCCGTCAGCCACGATCTGCGCACGCCGCTCACCCGCCTGCGCCTGCGTGTCGACGCGGTGGAGGATGCCGCTCTGCGCGAGAAGCTGATACGCGACCTCGACACCATGCAGATCATCACCGACGGCAGCCTGTCGCTGGTGCGCGCGCAGGAGAACGGCGTCTCGGCCGTTAGCGTCGATCTCGGCGCCCTGTTGCAGACAATCGGCGACGGGTTTTCCGACACCGGTGCCGATGTCAGCGTGGCAGGGCTGTGCCATCTGAATGCCGCCTGCGACCCCGCGATGCTGACGCGCGCAATTGAGAACCTGGTGGAAAACGCGGTCAAGTTCGCCGGCAGCGTGCTGGTGACGTTGAACCGGGACGACCGTGCGGCGCTGATCGACATCGAGGATCACGGGCCGGGCGTGCCCGACGCGGACAAGGCCCGTGTGCTGGAACCCTATTATCGCGGCGACGCGGCGCGGACCGGCGTGGACGGCACCGGGCTCGGCCTCAGCATCGCGAACGCGATCGCCGCAGCCCACGGCGGCACGCTCACCCTGTGCGACGCATACCCCACCGGCCTGCGCGTGCGCATGACCCTTCCACTCGCAGCCTGAAGCTTGCTCAAGCGGACAGATTGACCTTCGTTGACGAACTCCGCGTCGGGGGGAGAACGGCCGCAGCCACGCTCGAAGCGGGCTTCGTGTTGAGCGCAGTGAGTGCCTGCAGAGCCACGTTCGCGCCGGAGTCAGTGTCCGGTTGCCCGAACCAGCTGCCGCCATCCTTCGTGCCCAGGATCGTGCCATCTGCCGCTTCGGCGACCGAATACGTGGAGCCAGCGTTCGTAAAGGTGAAGGCTTTCAGTGTGGTGTATGCGAGACCCGCGCCGTTCTTCGAGGCCGCGCTGGTGGTAGTGGACTGCGCCGATATACCCAAGGCTCCCGCGCTGCCGTCGAGAGCTATTGAGCAGATTGGAGTCCATGCAAGAGACTCGCTTTACTTTTGTCGGCAACCTCTATTCCAAATCGAGAAGCAATATCAGCCCACTTCGCATTGTTGAACGCATCGACTTCGCCGTTGAGTCCTGAAACATCAGCCAGGAAGTTGCTCATCTGAACAGGGTCCGCGACGAAAGACGCGGGTCGTTGGCTCAAAGAAGCTTTGTTGATGCTCACGACGACTGAAGGTTGCTGGCTCACATCCGACGCCGCCTTCTGTGCGGAGGCCGCGTTCGCAACGTCCTTTTCGAGAGCTGTATGGTCACGCAACAGAAATGAACTTGCGGCGGCTATTGCGGTCATGATCAGGCTCCTCCGCACGCGAGCTTAGCTCTCAAGTTTTAACACATCGTAAAGCGCGCAAGTGGAAAGCGGCCTTCGTCGATTGCTTTTGCTTCTGCTTTTTTTCGAGCATCAGCGAGCATGGGCGGAGCTCGAGGGTGTAAGGCGGTCAGCCAAAATGAGAGGGAGAAGAGAGGCTCGTGCGGAAGGACATACAGAAAATGGCCAACCCGAAGGTTGGCCTCTCCTGAAGTGTACGTCGATAGAATTCGCGGGAACGAGCCCCGCTGGTTCTCAGCCGCCGTGGCCGGAGAGTGTCGTGATGCCGAGGAACTGAACGGTTGTGCCGTCGCTGAGCTTGATCGTGTACGACGGATCGGAACCGCCGTTGACTGTCGCGTTTGCTTCCGAGTTGGCGAGTTCGTCTTGCGTGTAGCCGACGAACGCGACGCCCCAGTTGCTGGTCGCGAAATCCTTCACGGTGATGGTGCCGGTATTCGCGTCGGTATTGTCGGCCGTGTGCTCGATGTAGAACAGGTTGTTTGCGCCACCGACCAGCGTCTCGTTGCCTTCACCCGTCAGGAAGGCGTTGAGGCCGTTTCCGCCGACGAGGCTGTCGTGGACGTTCTGCGCCGCCACCGCGTCCGAAGTGTTGCTGGCGAACAGGGCAAGAGCGCCGTTACCGCCGGAGAACCCTGCGCCATTCAGTGTCTCGTTGCCTGCACCGGCCGCAAAGCCGGAGATCTTGCCGTCACCGATCGTGCCGGCGAAGGTGATACTGTCGCCATCGCTGCCGAACATGTAAACCGAACCGCCCGTTGCGTTCACACTGTCGGAAAGAGGCACTTCACCGCCCGGTCCGGCGACAAAGTAGGCCTGGCCCGTGCCAGTGTTGAATGTGTTGGCGCCAGTGCTGGCGAACACGGCAATGCTGGCTGCGCCGCCGTAGATGGTGTCGCCGGTGCCGGCATTGCTACCCGGAAGGATCGTCACGATGGTTGCGCCAACTGTGTCGTCACTTCCGAAGACGACTTGGCCACCGGCCGTGGCAACGATCGCGTCGGCGGCCCCGCTCGCGTGCACGGTATTGGCACCGTCGTTCAGACTGACGAAGTCATTGAACGAACCCGAGAAGGCCCCTGCGGCGGTGTCGTTCAAGTATATCGAGGCGTCGCCTGTTCCGGAGTACACCGTGTCGGAACCGGTGCCGGTGACGATGGTGTCGTGGCCGCTACCGGCAACGATGACGTCGCTCCCGGAATGCGCGTTTCCTGCGTAGGCGTTGTCGCCATTCGCAAAAATGACGGTGTTGTCGCCGCCGCTATCGGAATACGTCGCGCCCGTCGTGGCGCTGGTGAACATGACATAATCATTCACGCCCGAGCCAGTCACCGTGGCAGGGCCATCCTGCTCAACGAAGGTGATGGCGTGCGGGTCGGCTGTCGGCAGATTGAACTGGCCCGATGCCGTGATTTCGTTGAGCGTGAGACCGTAGGTGCCACCGTTATCCTGGCTGCCGGTCGTAATCGATCCATCTGAATTTATGAGTTGCTCGGTGACCGTTCCGGCGTTCAGAAGAATCCTCTCGAAGGTTTTTGCGTAGCCCAGCGTGTTCGTGCCGGTGACCGTGAAAACCAGTGATGTGCCGATACTGCTTGTTATCGATACCTGACCAGAACCACTCATTTATTTTGTCCCACCCTAAAGGAATTGCTCAAACAAGCAGCGCTGCACTAATCCGTGCGCTGCATCGTCCTTGCGGGGAAGATAGCAACGAAAACATTGAGGAATTGCCTACAGGGAGCGGATTTCTTTTCAAAGTCGGCAGTGTTGGGCCACATTCATGCGAAAGGATGCGCGACGCATTCAGAAAATCGCGATGTAGATCAGCCCTTGAACGGCCGAACTCCACTCGGTTTGTCGCCGATTTTGATAGGTTCAGGGAATGCAGGAGCGGACTGCTGTTATTTGAATGCAGCCGAATGTGGTGATGCAACGTTCACGACGGAATTTAGAGAGCGTTGTGCAGGCAGTCGTATCGAACTTACCGCGACAATAGCGGCCAAAAGCCAGCTTATCACCGGAGGATTGAGGCAATTTGAAACGCGCAGTGGAACTCAATCTGCGCTCGATGCAGTAAACCTGCGCTGCTAGTCTGACAGACTGACCTTCGTCAGAGAGCTTTGCGTCGTTGGCAACGCCGTTGCATCGGCAGCACCGAGCCAGGCCAGCGTTTACAGCGCGATGTTGGCACCGGACGTGTTGTTAGAATGCCCAGGAGAGACATCGTTTTTATACCAGTTCAGCCAGGCCTGGCCGTCCTTCGTGCCGATCAGTGATCCGTCGGAGGATTGCTTGACGGCATAGATCGGACCGCCACCAGTGAAAGAAAATGCACCAACGCTAATGGCACTCAAGGACGAACTACCGCTCGGCGTGGACGAACTGCTCGGGTGCTGAGCTGAATGCCCAACCTCTAGCCGAACCTTCAACATTCGCCACATTTGCCGCCAAGGCCGCTCCGGCGCGAAGCGACGCCACATCCGCAATGTTTCCGGCAGACGCAATCGTCGTCATGGCAAACCCCTTTCCACGAGGCAGCTTAGCCGCTCAGCGTAAACAAGCCGTTAGCGCCGTGACATTCGGCGAGGTTTCCGGATCGCTATGATGGCTGGAAACGGCCTAACCAACCGGGCCTGTCCAGGACGCATCGGCCAACACGTCGGCCCGATGAGCATCCAGCCGTGGCGAAGGGGCGTCCGCCATGAGCGCCGCTCCGTCCATCAAAATGGGCGTACGTAGGCCGGGGATGGCGCCGCCTTTCGCTTCGGGCGCCGCAAGCGGCGTCACCATGCCGCGTGCGACGATCTGCGGATCGCTGAACACGCCCGCAAGATCGTTGATCGGGCCGGCCGGAACGCCCGCGTTCTCCAGCATGAGCAACAGCGCGGCGGCCTCGTGGATGATCGTCAGCGCCGAGAGCAGCGGCACCAGCACGGCACGATTTTCGACCCGGCCTGCATTGGTGCGGAACCGCGGGTCGGCGCCGAGCGACGCGCCGCCGAGTACTGCGGCAAAACGCGCGAATTGGCCATCGTTGCCGGCGGCGACGACGATGTGCCCGTCGGCGACGGGAAACACCTGATAAGGAACGATCGTCGGATGCGCGTTGCCGAGACGCTGTGACGCGCGGCCGGTGACTAGGTAATTCATCGCCTGGTTGCCTAGCACGCCGGCCTGCACATCGAGCAGCGCCATGTCGAGATGCGCACCCAACCCCGTCGCATCGCGCCTTCGTAGGGCTGCAAGAATGCCGACGGTCGAATACACGCCGGTGAACAGATCGGCATAGGCGACGCCGGTTTTCTGTGGCTCGCCATCCGGATCGCCGGTCAGGTGCATGATGCCACCCATGCCCTGCACGACGAAATCGTAGCCGGCGCGGTGCGCGTAGGGGCCAGTCTGGCCGAAGCCGGTGATGGAACACACGATCAGCCGTGGGTTCAGCGCCATCAGCGAGGCATGGTCGAG
This sequence comes from uncultured Buchnera sp., assembly GCA_964657355.1. GTDB lineage: Bacteria > Pseudomonadota > Alphaproteobacteria > Acetobacterales > Acetobacteraceae > BOG-908. Next base: position 1,214 of record CAZZVF010000100.1, on the reverse strand, counting down.
GCCGTACCGCGCCAGACCGCCGACCTTGAAGTTCTCGATGACGATGTCGGCGTGTGCTGCAAGCCTGCGTATCAGCGCCTGCCCGTCGGGCGTTTCCATGTCGATGGCGATGGAGCGCTTGCCGCGGTTGGCGGAGTGGAAATACACCGCCGACAGGTCGCCGCCATCCTCCGCGGCCACGAACGGGGGGCCCCAGCCACGCGTGTCGTCGCCGCTGCCGGGGCGTTCCACCTTCACCACGTCGGCGCCGAGATCGGCGAGCAACTGGCCGGCCCAGGGTCCCGCCAGGATGCGTGCGAGTTCGAGAACCTTGATGCCGGCCAGCGGTTTTTCGGGAACCGCCGGCTCAGGCAAAGGCGGATAGCCCGGTGATCGCGCGGCCCAGGATCAGCGCATGCACGTCGTGCGTGCCCTCGTAGGTGTTCACCGTTTCCAAATTCTGCGCGTGGCGCATGACATGGTATTCTTCCTGGATCCCGTTGCCGCCATGCATGTCACGCGCAACGCGGGCGATATCGAGCGCCTTGCCGCAGTTGTTGCGCTTCACGATGGAGACCATCTCCGGCGCCATGCGACCCTGGTCGAACAACTGTCCAACACGCAGGCTGGCCTGCAGGCCGAGCGAAATCTCCGTCTGCATGTCGGCAAGCTTCTTCTGCACGAGCTGGGTGGCGGCGAGCGGCCGGCCGAACTGCTTGCGGTCCAACGTGTATTGCCGGGCGCGGTGCAAGCAATCCTCCGCCGCCCCCATCACCCCCCAGGAAATGCCGTAACGCGCCCGGTTGAGGCAACCGAATGGACCCTTCAGGCCGGACACATTCGGCAGCAGGGCGCTTTCCGGCACCTCGACGCCTTCCATGACGATTTCGCCGGTGATCGAAGCCCGTAACGACAGCTTGCCGCCGATCTTTGGCGTGGACAGCCCCTTCATGCCGCGCTCGAGGATGAAGCCGCGGATGGCGTCGCCATGTGCCGCCGACTTCGCCCAGACAACGAAAACGTCGGCGATCGGCGCGTTGGAAATCCACGTCTTGGCACCGGTGATCCGGTAGCCGCCATCGATCCGTTCGGCCCGCGTGCGCATGCCGCCGGGGTCCGATCCCGCATCCGGCTCGGTCAGGCCGAAGCAGCCGACGAACTCGCCGGTGGCCAGTTTGGGCAGGTAGGTGCGGCGCTGGGTGTCGTCGCCATAGGCGTAAATCGGGAACATGACG
>CAZZVF010000099.1:0-9441 GCA_964657355.1 uncultured Buchnera sp. | reverse complement strand
CTTATATCCAGGGCCATTATGCCTCGGGACGGAGGGACGCGGCCGCTTCGTCGACCAACGGCCTCGGTGGCTTCGGTTACGAGTCGGGCACGGTGGTCGCCGGGGCCGATTACCGCGTGCTGCCCAACCTGTTGGTCGGCGCGGCCTTCGGTTACGGCCAGCCGACTGCCAATTACGACAACGGGGCCGGCAAGTTGGCCTTCAACGCCTATCAGGGCGGCGGCTACGCCAGCCTGTTCGGCCGCAACTATTTCGTCGATCTGGCCGGCGCATACAGCCATTTCGACGCGGCGTCAGGCGAGCGCCCGGCCGTGCTGCCCGGCGACGAGCTGCATTTCGCGCCGCACGGCCACGCCGCGTCGGCCAATCTCGGCGGCGGCTACCTGCTGCATGAGGCAGCACTATCGTGGGGCCCGCTGGGCAGCCTGACCTACACCGACGCCATCGTCGACGCCTACACGGAGAGTGGCGAGCCTTTGCTCGCTCAGTCGGTGGCGCGCCAGGACGTCGACAGCCTGATCGGTCGCGCAGGCTTTCAGGCCACCGTGGACGGAGCGCTTGCAGGCATCCATGTCCGGCCGCATGCGAGCATCCAGGCCGAGCGCGAGTTCCTCGACACGCGACGCATCGTCCAGACCAGCTTCGTCAGCGCCGGCTTGCCCGTGGGCGACGCGCTGCCCGGCTATACCTCGACCTACGGCAGGATCGATTTCGGCGGTGCTGCCGATGTCGCCACCGCGGTCACGGCACTCGTCGATTTCCAGGCCACGTTCGGCCGCGGTAACGGCGAGGACCGCTCGGTGATCCTCAAGCTCGATGCACGTTTCTAGGGACGAGCCTCTTTGATGAGCCCACTCGCGCTGCAAGCTTCCGGCGCCGCGTTCCTCGCCTCCCTGGTCGAGTTTGTCGAAGCCCTGACCGTCGTGCTCGCGGTCGGCGCCACGCGCGGCTGGCCAAGTGCCGTGGCCGGCTCCGGCGCGGCACTCTGCGTGCTGGCGGCGCTCGTCGTCGCATTCGGCCCCGCGCTACTGCTTGTGCCGACGCGGCCGCTACAACTGTGCATCGGCCTGCTGCTCCTGCTGTTCGGACTCCGCTGGCTGCGCAAGGCGATCCTGCGCGCCGCCGGGCTGCTGAAGCTGCATGATGAAGCAGGCGCCTATGCAGAAGCGCGGGCCAAGTTCACGAAAACTGCCGGCGCCACCGCCGGCTGGGACCGCATCGCATTTTTGGCCGCCTTCAACATCGTCATGCTGGAAGGGATCGAGGTGGTCTTCATTGTCCTGTCGGTGGGCGCGGCTGGCGGCTTGCTGGCACCTGCCGCGGGCGGTGCCGCGGTGGCATTGGTGCTTGTCGGCCTGGCCGGAGTCGCCGTGCATCGCCCCGTCGCAGCCATTCCCGAGAACAGCCTGAAATTCGTGGTCGGGATCGTGCTGTGCAGCTTCGGCACGTTCTGGACGGGAGAAGCGTTGGGCGCCGCATGGCCCGCAGGCGATGCGGCGGTGCCGGTGTTGTTGCTGTGCTGGGCAATCGCAGCTTTGGGTTGTGTCCGACTGGCGAAACACCGGTCTGCTCGGGCATGAAGCCACATCGCACCCTCGTCCGGTTGTTCGTGGACGACCTGCCGCTTGCGTGCAGTGCCATGCTGGTGCCGGCGCTTTGCTGGGCGGCACTTCGCGGCGGCCTTTCGCCGCGTTTAGCAGGCCTGCTGCTGTTCTCCGGCCTTGCGGCAGCCCTGGCCGGCAGCATCGCGAGGGCGCGAGACCGTCTGTCACACAATACGACCCGGGATCGCGCGTAACCCCTGTTTCGGCGCGCATAAACCAGTTACAAACGAGCAATAGACGACGGTTTGTTTTTGAACAGGACCAACTTCGTGCACCACCCGAGCGGGCGATGCCCTGCATTTTAATGGAGACCCTGCGTCGCGCGTGCGCGGGCCCGTCGTAAGCACGCGATGACCGCCCAGGGGACCGCAGAACCGTTCGCACCTACGCTGCTGGAAAACCTGGCACCGCGCCGCGCGCCTCACGCACAGTCCGCCTTGTTCCTGCACACGGGCTGGCGCAGCAGCGGCACCTGGATCTGGTCCCGTTTGCGCGAAGATCCGGCCGTGATGGCGTTCTACGAGCCGCTGCACGAGCAACTGGCGACCCTGAGCGGTGCACGGATCGAGCGCCTCCGGCCAGGCGCGTGGAACTCGGGCCATACGGGCGAAGCACCCTACTACACCGAGTTCGGCGATCTTCTCGCACACCGCGGGCGCGGTGTCGCCGGCTACCAGGAACGCTTTGCCACCGACCGCTACTTCCTCGACGAGGATGCGCGCGACCCGGCATTGCACGCGTATCTGGATTCGCTGATCGTGCACGCACGCGAAGCCGGGCGCCTGCCGGTGCTGAAATTCTGCAGGTCGCTGGGCCGCGTCGCATGGATGCGCCGCCATTTCCCGGATGCGCTCCACGCCGTGGTGTTGCGCGACCCGCAGGCACAATGGCGGTCCGCCCGTCAGCAACTCGCCACCGCCGACAACCGCTATTTCCTGATCAGTCCGATTTTAATCCTCGCCCGCAATGCATCGCATCCGCTCGTGGCCGAAGCCTGCGTCAGGCTCGGCGTGCGGCTACCATCGCTGCCCGCGGGCGGCAATTTGTCCTTCGACCAGGAAATCTGCTGGCGGCATCTGGCAAGGCTTGGCTGGCCAGATCGATACAGAAGCTTCCTCGCCTACTGGACCGCCAGCGCGATCACCGCCCTGCAGGACGATGTGCTGGCGATCGACTCCGACGAGCTGGTGGCCTCCGAAGCCCATCGCACAAAGGTCGAGACCGCAATCCTGTCCAGCCTCGGCTGCGCCGTTTCCCTGCAATCCGCCTCCCGTGCGCATGACGGCGCAAGCGCCCCGGACGACACCGTGGCCGAGCGCGAGGCCATGGCGATCGCGCATGGGGCCGCACTCGACTTGCTACAGTCGCGCGGGGCGTCCCTCTCGGAAGCCTCGTACGCCCGCATCATGGGCAAGCTGACGCCTGGCCTGCTTCCCAGGGCACGGGGCAGCGGTGGCTCCAGTTGGGCTCCGACGCTGTCCCACATTCCGCAGCAGGGCTGGCGCCAGGCATTCTATTTCGGCGCCCTGCGGCTCAGCATGCCGCTTCGCCGCCTGCACGGGCACGCGAAGCGCATCCTAACAAGATTAGGTTGAGGTCGGATGATGCTCTAGCCGCCGTCGCGCTCGATGCTGGCGCCGCACGCGCCCAACTTGCGCTCCACCGCCTCGTAGCCGCGATCGAGGTGATAGACCCGGTTGACGATCGTCTCGCCCTTGGCGGCCAGCCCGGCCAGCACCAGCGACACCGAGGCACGCAGATCGGTCGCCATCACCGGAGCACCCTGTAGCGCCTTCACGCCACGCACGATAGCGGACGAGCCGTGCACGTTGATCCGCGCACCCATACGGTTCAGCTCCGGCGCATGCATGAAGCGGTTCTCGAAGATGGTCTCCGTGATCATCGCCGCACCTTCCGCCACCGACATCAACGCCATGAACTGCGCCTGCATGTCGGTGGGAAAGCCCGGATAGGGCTCGGTCTTCATGTCGGTGCCGTGCAGCCCGTTCAGCCGGCGCACGGTCAGGCCGCCCGGATCCTCGTCGATGTGAATGCCGGCTTCCTGGAGTGCCACGGCGAGGGCTGCGATGTGCTCCAGCTTGGCGCCGAGCAGCTTCACCGTGCCGCCTGCGATGCCGGCCGCACAGGCATAGGTGCCGGTCTCGATGCGGTCCGGCACGATCGGGTGCTCCGCGCCATGCAGGCGCTCGACGCCTTCGATGGTAAGCTGGTCGGTGCCGATGCCGTCGATCCGTGCGCCCATGGCGACCAGGCACTCGGCGAGATCGGTGATTTCCGGCTCGCGCGCCGCGTTCGACAGCACGGTGCGGCCGTCCGCGAGGCTGGCCGCCATCAGCAGGTTCTCGGTGGCGCCGACGGAGACGAAGGGGAACACGATGTCCGCGCCTCGCAGGCCCTGCGGTACGGACGCGTGCACGTAGCCGCCTTCGAGCAGGATCGAGGCGCCCATCTGCTCGAGCCCCTTGAGGTGCAGATCCACCGGCCGCGCGCCGATCGCGCACCCGCCCGGCAGCGACACGCGCGCCTCGCGGCAGCGGGCGAGCAGCGGGCCGAGCACCAGGATCGAGGCACGCATTTTCCGCACAATGTCGTATGGCGCCACCGTGTTGGTGATCGCGCCGCCGAGCGAGAGTTTTCGTCCCGCTTCCTCGGGCGTGTCCGCAGGGCGTTCCACCGCAATGCCATGCTGGGCGAGGAGGGCAGCCATCGTGTCGAGGTCGGCCAGCAGCGGCACGTTGCTCAACACCAGCCGCTCGTCGGTCAGCAGGCCCGCCGTCATCAGCGGCAATGCTGCGTTCTTCGCCCCGCGGATCGGGATTTCGCCCGAAAGAGGCCGGCCGCCGCGAATGATGATCCTGTCCAAGTCGACGCTACTCCAAATCTCTAAATCATCTCCGGCGGCCTAAAGCCGGGGCAGGGCCACGCCACGCTGGTGCATGTATTTGCCCGCCTTGTCGGCGTAGCTCGTTTCGGGGGGCGACGAGCCCTGCAGGAACAGGAACTGGCAAATGCCCTCGTTGGCGTAGATCTTCGCAGGCAGCGGTGTCGTGTTGCTGATCTCGATCGTCACCTGGCCCTCCCACTCGGGCTCCAGCGGCGTCACGTTCACGATGATGCCGCAGCGGGCGTAGGTCGATTTGCCGAGGCAGATCACCAGCATGTCGCGCGGAATGCGGAAATACTCGACCGTATGGGCCAGGGCGAAACTGTTCGGCGGCACGATGCAGACGGGCTGCTTGCGGGTGACGAAGCTGTCCGCGCTGAACGATTTCGGGTCGACGATCGCGCTGTCGACGTTGGTGAAGATCCTGAAATCGTCCGCCACGCGCGCGTCGTAGCCGTAGCTGGAGAGACCGTAGCTGATCACCCCGTCGCGCTTCTGGGTCTCCACGAAGGGCTCGATCATGCCCTGCTCGGTCGCCATGCGACGGATCCAGTGGTCGGGCATGACGGGCATGGGGCAGGCGACTCCGAAGCGTTTTTCAGTCTAGAGCATCATCCGACCAGATGGGGTCACCCTTCGGATAAAGATGCTCGTCAAAACAAAGAGCTAGAGCATTTCCCGACGGGCGTCCCGATCCAATACGGTCGGCAAATGCTCTGGCCGCAAACCCGGTTCAGGGCTACTCCGCCGGATCGGCCTTAGCATCGTCGGCCCGCCAACGGGCCTGCAGCTTCCGCTTGCGCAAATTCTCCCGTAGCGCGGCAGCCTCGCGCGCCTGTCGAGCCGCACGATCCGCCTCGGCCCGGGCCATTACGGGCAAACGCCCCTCTGTTCTAGGTGGCTGGCCAGTCTCGTCCATGCGCGCAGAGAAAGCAGGATGGAGCACGGGCTGCAAGCGGCAAACCCCAGGGTATGACCTTGAGTTGGACCATCAGATGGTCTATCCTGTCTCAAAGCAGGAGAGTCTTGATGATGCAAGTCGCAGTGAGCGAGGCAAAGGCGCAGCTGACCGAGCTGGTGCGCCGCGTCGAGTCCGGCGAAGAAGTCGTGCTCACCCGCTTCGGAGCTCCCGTGGCCAGGATCGAACCCTTCCGCAAGCCTATGCGCGGTTCCGACAGGCTGGCGGTGATCGAGCGTATCCAGGCCCAGGCCCGCGGCAGGCTTACACCTGGACCGGAGGCAGCCCGTGCGGCGGACTTCCTCTACGGCGACGACGGCATGCCCGGCTAAGGCCACCCGGTGATCGTCGTCGATACATCGGCCCTGGCGGCGATCGTGTTCGACGAGAAGTCCGCCTCCGCCTGCAAGCAGGTCCTGTCGCGCGATACCCATTTCGCCATCTCGGCGGCCACCGTGTCGGAAGCTCTGATCTTGGCGGACAGGCGGAATGTCGGCGACCTCATGCGCACATTGGTCGCCTCGCTCGACTTGGAAATCGTGCCGGTTACCGCCGACATGGCAGCCTTGGTTGCGGGTGCCTACACGCACTGGGGGCGGGGGCAGCACAAAGCCGGGCTGAACTGGGGCGACTGTTTCGCCTACGCCCTGGCGAAACAGCGCGGCTGGGCGCTCTTGTTCGTCGGCAACGATTTCAGTTCGACAGACATCGAACTCCCATAGCTGCGCCGCCCAGGCTTAGCCCGGCACCTCGTCGGTCTTGACGAAGAATCCCGACAGGATCGCGCTGCCGAAGCTGTTGGAAATGGCGACGTCGGTGGCGTCGCGGCCCCGCGCCATCAGGATGCGGCCGATGCGCTGGGCGTTGTGGCGAGCGTCGAAGGTGTACCAGCGGCCGCCGAGATAGGCTTCGAACCAGGCGGAGAAGTCGCCCGGCGCATCGGCCAAGGGGACGCCGATATCGCCGAGGTAGCCGGTGCAATACCGCGCAGGAATATTCATGCAGCGGCAGAACGCGACCGCGAGATGAGCGAAGTCACGGCACACGCCGACCTGCTCCTGGTAGGCTTCCCAGGCAGTGCGGGTGTGGCGGGCGAGCTGATAGTCGAAGCGGATGTGATTGTGAACGTATTCCACAATCGCCTGCACCCGGGCCCAGCCCGGCTCCGTGTGGCCGAACAGCGACCAGGCCGTTTCGGTCAGGCGGTCGGTTTCGCAGTAGCGGCTGCCGAGCAGGAAGATCATCAGGTCGTCGGGCAGGTCTTCCACCGGATGCTGCACCGCATCCCATCGCACCTCGTCGGGCAGGCCGGTGTCGAACACGTCGAAATCTGTGGTGAGCGTCGTGCGGCCCGGCGGTGCGACGATGCGCGTGCAGACGTTGTCGAACCGGTCGCGATACGTGCGGACCCGCGCGCCGGGGCTGAAGGTGATGGCGCCCGGCGTGAGCAGATCACCCGCGCGGGACGGGTGGACGCTGATCATGAACAGCATCGGCGTGGGGGCGAAGCAGTCGTAACTGATTTCGAAGCCGGCATTTATCCGCACTGCAGCATCCTCAACGTTCTGATGGCTTTAACACGCCCGAGGCCGCTTGCCCCGGGCAATGGACACAATGCAGGTTTTCGAATGCGCACGCTCACGGCGCTGCCGACACGGATCCGCTCCGGCGGCCTACCGGCGATCCTGCGAGGTCGTCAGGCAGCGGATATAGCTGCGCCGGACCCTCCCCGGGCAGCGGCGCTGACGTCACCTGAACATCCACGCTCAGCCCGAGGCTGTCGGACGGAAAACCCATCCAGCTGCCCCATAGCGGCACCGCCTGGGCAGGATCGCGCGCGATGGCAACCCGTATCAGGTCGTGATTGCCGACGATGCCGTTGGTCGGGTCGAACTCCATCCAGCCCGCACCCGGCAGATAGGCCTGCATCCAGGCATGGGTCGAACCGCCTCCGGTCCGTTCATCCTGGTCGATCGCCGCTTGCATCGCACCGGCAGTGGCCGATTCGGCAGGTGGCTGCCGCGCCGGCGAGAACAGGTAGCCGCTGACGAAGCGTGCTGCGAAGCCGAGCGCGCGTACCGCCTCCATCATGAACAACGCGAAATCGCGGCAGCTGCCTGAACGCAGCTTCAGCGTCTGCAAGGGTGGCTGGATGCCCATTTCCTCGCGCCGCACATAGGTGAAGTCACGCCGTATGGCATGCGTGATCCGGGCCAGCAGGTCCAGCGTAGGCGTGCGTCCGGGGCGAAGCACGAAGCTCTGCGCCCAGGCTGCTATCTCATTGCCGCGATCCGGATACTGCCGCTCGATCGAGCGCAGCAGGTCGGGCATGTCCTCCTGATCGTAGCTGAAAGGATAGTATTCGGCGCGCTCGGCAAGCCGGAAATCGGGCAGTCCAAGCCGCGAATGGGCGAGCTGGATGACCGTGTCGAACTGCAGAATGCGGGCGCGGCCGCCTTTTTCCGCCGCCGCGAAACAGGCGCACGCCACGTTGTTGCCGAACACGTCATGCGTCCAGTGCAGCGACACCGGCTCGGGATCGATGTCGATGGAGGCGTGCAGCAGCCGCTGGTCGTAGCTGTCGCGCGGTCTGAACATCACGCGATGCTCGCCGAATGCGACCGGCTGCCGGTACTTGTAGGTAGAGATGTGTCTGACGGTCAGAAGCGGCATGATTCTGTCTTGCACCGCCTCCGGGGCTTTGGTCCACCTCACTAGCCATGCAAGCCGCATGCAAGGCTGGATATCCACACCATGCATCGCACCCGCGTATTAAGGAGCCGACACCATGCCGGATGATTTTCGGCTTCTGCACAACGCCGATCCTGCCCCCGTGATCGTACATAATGCAGACGCAGGGTCGCCCTTCCTCATCCTCTGCGACCATGCCGGCCGCGCCACCCCCGACGTGCTGGGCGACCTCGGCGTAGCGGCCGCCGACTGGGAGCGTCACATCGCTTGGGACATCGGAGCCGCCGGCGTCGCCCGGCGGCTGGGCACAGCGTTGCGGGCAGTGACGATCGAGCAGGTCTATTCCCGGCTGGTGATCGACTGCAACCGGCGCCCGGGCCATCCGACCTCGATCATCCCAATCAGCGACGGCACCGCCATTCCGGCAAACCACAACCTTCCCGCAGCCCACGCAGCTGCCCGTGTCGGCGAGATATTCGCGCCCTACCACGACCGCATCGCGGCGGAACTTGACCGCAGGCAACAGGCCGGGCAGGCGACCGTCGTCATTGCCGTGCACAGCTTCACGCCCGTCTTCGGCGGCGCCGCACGCGAATGGCAGGCCGGCGTGCTGCACGACAGGAACCCCGAATTTGCCATTGCCACCGGGGCGTTGCTGCGCGCCCGCGGCCTGCATGTCGGCGACAACGAGCCCTACCGATTATCGGACGACTCCGACTACACCGTGCCCGTCCATGCCGAGACCCGCGCGTTGCCCTATGTCGAGCTCGAAATCAGGCAGGACCTCATCGAGGGCGATGTAGGCCAGGCGGAATGGGCAGCCCTGCTGGCAGATGTGCTTCCTGAGGCACTGTGTGACCGATGATTAATCACACCGCATCGTATTCCTGGTGCCGGCGCGAGAACGCGAGCGACACTGTTGCGTTCGTTACGGGCGACGTGAGGAAAGGATGTTCACGATGAAGCGTTTATTACTGTCCATGGGCATTGCAGCCGGAGCTGCCCTGTTCATGGCGGCACCGCCGGCCCGGGCCGCCGTGGGATCGGGCGTGGTCATCACGGCACCGGACGTTGCCGCAGCCACCGCCGTCACACCAGTCTACTGGGTATGGCATGGCCGTCACTGGGGCCACCGCCGCTGGTACGCCAGGCGGTATTACGGCGGCCGCTGGGTCCCCGGCTACTATCGGTACTACTAACTCGTTCTGGCGGCCCTCTGACGCGGCACTCTGCGCTTCCGGTGCTCACGGACCATTAAGGTCCGCGGCGCTCCGGTTCTCGAC
>CAZZVF010000098.1:0-9488 GCA_964657355.1 uncultured Buchnera sp. | reverse complement strand
CGGGTCCGTTTGACCGCTCCTGCAAGGCGCGCGAGCAGCATGGCGTATGTCACGGTCTGCGAATACGCGTCGGCAAACTTCGCCTTGTCGGTGTCAGGAAAGAAGAATAGCCCCCATTCATTGGCAAGGAGTTCGACAGCCGAACCTGGTTGGCTCAGCGCAGGCTCAACCTCCGGCCCCAGAAAAGAGGCGCAAGGTATTGCGCCAGCCCAGCGGGATTATGCGGCACAGTCGGCTGCCTGGTCTGAAAGCATCGAAGAAGGCGATCCAGGTGCGCTGCATCGTCCTTGATTGCTGCCGCTCTGCCGCCTGCAGTCGGATCGCCATCCCGCCCGTCGGTTTAGATCAGGTTGGGAAGCGCGCGGCACAACCCTGCAGACAACCGTCTGCCGCAGCGAGTCGGCAACGCTGCGGGCGGGAAACCCTGGTCCCGCCTTGTGACGCGCGCCGTTCCGGTAGGATTTCCAGAAATTGAGGTTTCCGTAGATGGCTAAAGCCAGCCCGTCCGCCGCCAAGTCGTCGCTCGCGACGCACCGTGCGCGCGTGGAAAGCAGGGGCTTGGTGCGGGTGGAGGTGAGTGTTCGGCGGAGGATGCCGGTCTCGTGCGCTCGGTAGCTTCCGCTTTGTCCGATCCAGATCGGCAGTCCGAGGCGCGTAAGCTCCTTCGGCAGCGCTTCGCCGAACCCCCGAAGGTGAGCCTCAAGGCCCTGCTGCGTCAGCGCCGCTCGACGGGTCGCACTCGATCGCGCAACGAGTGCCTCGCGCGACGTAGACCTGTGAGTTACCTCATCGCTACGAACATTATTTCCGAGGTCCGAAAAGGGCGCCGGTGCAATGCCTCCGTAGCGGCGTGGTTCGTCTCAGTCGCGGATGAGGATCTGTTCCTGAGCACGCTTGTGCTTGGCGAAATACGCAGGGGTGTCGAACTCGTATGCCCACGAGAGCCCGCCAAGGCTGCGGCACTCGAACAATGGCTGCATGAGGTCACGGTCGCATTTCGATGGACGCCTGTTGGGCATAGACCACAGCGTCGCCGATCAATGGGGTAGGATGAGCGCTGTCAGGTCTGTTCCTGCAATCGACGGCTTGCTCGCGGCAACGGCCCTCGCAAACAACCTCACGCTTGTCACCCGCAACGATCGCGACATCACCGGCCTCGGCGCCACCGTGCTGAACCCGTTCAAAGACACACGGGCCCAAATCTGAGCATTGGCGGATGGGGTGGGATTCGAACCCACGGTACGCTTTCACGCACGGCGGTTTTCAAGACCGCTGCCTTAAACCGCTCGGCCACCCATCCTGCACGCTCTCTCTGTAGCGATACCCAACCCGCGCAACAACCGCCCCCACCAGGCGCCGGGCTTCAACAACCGCGCAGCCGGCGGGGCAGGGGGTTCCTCCGGCGCGGTGCAGCCCTTACAAGGCGGTAACCCATTGTCACGGATACCGCCGCATGGCCTGCTGGACCCAGCACAAGCTTTCCCTCCTGCGCCGCACCGGGCTCGGGCTGTTGGTACTCCCGCTCGCAGCCCTTGCCCTATCGCCGCACGCAGCCCACGCCCAGCAGGCGCCGCGGCCCGATCCGGACTCGATCTGGACCATCCAGGTCGAGAACGACGCCGTCTCGACCCAGAGCGGCACGTCGGATCGCTACTACACCAGTGGCTTGCGCCTGGGCTGGACCTCGGGCGCCGACGCGGTCGATCCGGTCGCCGCCCTCGGCCGCAACGTCTGGGGCGAGGGCACCACGCGGCTGTCGCTCGAAATCAGCCAAAGCCTGTTCACGCCGCGCAACACGCAGATCAGCCCGCCCGACCCGAATGACCGGCCCTATGTCGGCGTGCTCATAGCCACCGCAGGCCTGGTGCACGACACGTCCTGGACGCGCGACGTAGTGTCGCTCAGCCTCGGCGTGGTGGGTCCTGGCGCGCTCGGCCGCCAGGTGCAGAACGGCTTCCACGACATCATCGGCGACACCGAGAACCGCGGCTGGCACTACCAGATCCAAGACCAGCCGGCCGTGCAGATCCTTGGCCAGCGCACCTGGCGCCTGCCGATCGTGAGCTTCGGCCCGATCGAGACCGACGTGCTGCCGTCCGCCACCGTCAGCCTGGGCGACATCCGCGACTACGTGCAGGCCGGCGGCGTGCTGCGTTTCGGCCAGGGCCTCGCCAGCGATTTCGGCACACCGCGCATTGAGCCCGGCCTCAACGGCGCCGACGCGTATACGAATGTTCAACCTTTCGCCTGGTATGGTTTCGCAGGCGTGGACGGGCAGGCGGTAGGGTATGACGTGACACTGGACGGCAGCACCTTCCGCGACCGCACACCGAGCGTGCACCGGACCTGGGATGTGGGCGAGATCGTCGCGGGTGCGGCTATCCTCTGGCACGGCCTGCGCTTCAGCTACACCCAGACCTGGCAGACCGAGGAGTTCCGCGGCGCCAAAGCGGGGCTGTTCAACTTTGGTTCCGTCGCGGTGTCGGCGAAGTTCTGAGGCCGGCCGAGTCGCCGTTGCAGCGGCGTGTCAGGAAATCCGGTTAGATTGACCCTTTAGCGCCCAGGGTGGCATTCAAGTGCCTCGTTGCGGTTGGAGTATACGATGGCTGACCCGAAGAAGCTGATGGCCGAGGCGCAGCCGCTGCTCGCACGGCAGCCTGAGGCGGCGCGTAAGCTTCTGTCCGAGGGCCGTGGAACACTCGATACCGTGCCCAACGCCTATGACATCATGCTCGCCCGCGCCATGCTCGGCGCCGGCCACGCCGATGCCGCGATCGACCATCTGGGCTCGCTCGTCGCCGCCCGGGCCAACCCGGCGGCGAACCTGCTGCGGTCCTTCGGCGATCTGCTGCTCGATGCCGGGCGTGCGACCGAGGCTGCCGAGCACTACCAGCAGGCTTTGCTGAACGGCGCCGAACCGGCTTCACTGCACACCCGTGAAAAACTTGCGTTGCAGGACCGGGCGCGTGCGGGGCTGCCAGTCGCCATCGACACCGACACGCTCGACCGCCTCGTCATGGCCGATTTCGGCGTGCTGGACGAGGAGCATAAGGTGCTCCTGGTCTACACGCCGAAGGTCGCCTGCAGCGTGCTCAAGGCCACCGTGGTGATGAACAGCCCGCGCCGTGCGGCCTATCTGGCCCTCGGTAAGCCGATCCACGATTTCATCCAGGAAGAGCGCCGCGAGAATACCGCCGTCGAAGCGCTGACCGCGCCTGACGTGTTCCGTTTCACGGTCTTGCGCGAGCCAGGTGCGCGCATGCTCAGCGCCTACCTGAACAAGTTCGTCCGCGGCGGCCCGAACGAGTCGCCCGGCATCACGCGCGACAAGAACTATGCGATCCGCTTGGGCCAGAAGATCGCCGGCATCGAGCCCGATCTCGCCCGCGGCCTGAGCTTCGAGGAATACGTGAACTTCCTCGCCGAGGCGCAGGACATCGAGCTCAATTTGCACTGGATGCCGCAATCCCGCCTCGTCGGCACCGATCTCAGCCGTTACAGCTATGTCGGTCGCTTCGAAAAACTGTCCGACACGTTCAACATGCTTGAGCAGCGCTTCGGCTATACGACGCAGCGCGAGGCCAGCGTCCATCTCGGCGGCTCGAAGAATAACACCACGAAATACAATGCGGACGTCAAGCTGCAGAACCCCGAACGCTGCCTGCCGGCCGAACTGCGCGCCCTCCGCTTTGGCTATCCGCCGGCCGAGGCCTTTCTCACGACCGGCATCCGCGACGTCATCGCCAAGCGCTTCGCCGACGACGCACGGGGCCATGCTGCGACCTGACGCTTCTCCACGCAGCCGATACCGATTAGACAATCGGCCATGCTCAACCGCCGACTCGTGCTCACAAGCCTCCTCTCGGCCGCCCCCGCCGCCGCCCTCGCACAGCCCGGCTGGGCCGCCTTCGTGGCCGGCCTGCGCGCCGATGGCAGGCGCGCCGGCATACGCGACCGCGTGCTCGACGCAGCCCTGGGCGGTATCCAGCCCTTGCCAAAGGTGCTCGAGCTCGACCGCCACCAGCCCGAATTCACCCTCACCTGGGCGCAGTACAAGGCCCGTGTGCTGCCGGAGTCCCGCCTCGCAGCCGCAGGCGAATCCTATGCCCGCAACGCCTCGTTGCTTGCCGACGTTTCCCGCCGCTATCCGGCCGACCCGCGCATCGCCGTGGGCATCTGGGGCCTCGAATCAGGCTTTGGCGCACACACCGGCAGTTACCGCATTGTCGATTCCCTCGCGACCCTCGCCTATGACGGCAGGCGGGCCGGCTATTTTCGCGGCGAGCTGATCAACGCTCTGCGCATCCTCAACAACGGCGACGTGACGCCCGGCGCGATGACAGGCAGCTGGGCCGGCGCCATGGGCCAGCCGCAGTTCATGCCGAGCTCGTATCTGCATTACGCGGTCGATGCCGACGGCGACGGAAAGCGCGACATCTGGACCAGCCTGCCGGACATCTTCGGCTCGGTGTGCAACTACCTGGCCCGCTGCGGCTGGCGCATGGGCGAACCCTGGGGCCAGCCGGTCCGTGTTCCCGCCACGCTCAACGCCGACAACATCGGCCGCGAGCATATGCGCAGCCTGGCCTCCTGGCAGCAGGACGGCGTGCGGCGCATCGACGGCAGGCCGTTCTCCCGCGGCGATGTGATGGGCGCCGTCGTCATGCCGGACGGGGCAGGGGGCGAGGCGTTCATGGTCTACGCCAACTTCAACGTCATCCGGCGCTACAACCCGTCCGACTACTACGCACTCGGGGTCGGCCTGCTGGGCAACGCGGCCTCGGCTTGAAAACGCGGCACCTCGCAGCTTTGCTGCTGGCGCTGGTCGCCGGCAGCTGCATGCGGCACCGCCCAGCGCCGCCCGCTTTGGTCGCGGCACCGCACTACACGCTCGGAGGCGCCTTCAAGGCCGGCGGTCTCTGGTACTATCCGGCGGAAACCTACTCGCTCGATACCACCGGCATCGCCTCGGTCGCCGGTCCGCAGGATGGCCTCACCGCCGATGGGGAGCTGCCGGACCCGGGCGCTCTCACCGCCGCCATGCAGACGATCCAGCTGCCTGCCATCGTCACCGTGACCAATCTCGAGAACGGCCGCCAGGTGGAAGTGCGCGTGAACGACCGCGGCCCTGCCAACCCGGCGCGCATCATCGCCGTCTCGCCGCGCGCCGCCTTGCTGCTCGCCATGCCGGCAAGCGGCGCCGCCCGCGTGCGCGTGCAGATCGACGAGCTGCTCAGCCGCCACCTGGTGGACCAGCTCGGCGGCGGGCCCAAACTTGCCATCGCCGCCGCACCGAAGGCGAGCGTCTCCGAAGAGACGCTGCCGCCGATTGGCTCGGCGCAAGAGGCAGGCTCTCCGCGCAGCCTCGACGCGCGGAGGGTCGACGAGAGCGGCCCGCAGGTCCCCGACCGGCTGCCCGAAACCATCCACCAGACCTACGCCGATCCCGGTCAGCTCTGGCTGCGTGCCGGCAGCTTCGGCCGCTTCACCTATGCCAATCAGGTAGCCGCACAACTGGCGGGACTCGGCGGGGATGTGCTGCAATCGCGCGACGGGCGGCAGACCACCTACGCAGTCCGTGCGGGTCCGTTCCGAAGCATTGCGGAGGCGGATGCCGCCGAGGCAGAAGCACTGCGACGCGGCGTGATCGATGCCCGCATCACCGTGGAATGACGACCTGAGCCATCTGCCGAAGCTTGGCGAACTGGAGAATGATGCCGTGACCACCCGCCGCCTCCTGCTTCTCGCCGGTGCCACATTCGCCACGGTGCCCGCGTTCGCCAAGCCGCGCCATGCCGTGAAGGAAGCGCCAAAACCCGCGAAAGGTGCCGCCGGCGCCGACGACGATGCGGACGGGGGCACCTTCGCAGGCACTGCCGGACCGGCCGCAAACACGCCGCTCGGCCCGATGGACACCCTGGCGCAATGGGCTTTCATCATCGACTACAACACCGGCGCCGTGCTGATGGACAAGCAGGCCGACGTCGAAATGCCGCCATCGTCGATGACCAAGCTGATGACGGCCTACATCGTCTATTCGAAGCTCAAGGCGGGCACGTTGCGGCTCGATCAGACGCTGCCGGTGAGCGAACATGCCTGGCGCACCCAGGGCTCCAAGATGTTCGTCGAACTGAACTCGC
Organism: uncultured Buchnera sp.; assembly: GCA_964657355.1. GTDB lineage: Bacteria > Pseudomonadota > Alphaproteobacteria > Acetobacterales > Acetobacteraceae > BOG-908. Next base: position 3,348 of record CAZZVF010000098.1, on the reverse strand, counting down.
AAATTCCGGTCGAGATGCTGATCCGCGGCATGATCATCCAGTCCGGCAACGACGCCTGCATCGTGCTGGCCGAAGGCATCGCGGGATCGGAAGAGCAATTCGTCGAGCTGATGAATGGCGAGGCACGCAAACTGGGTCTGACCCATACGGTGTTCCGCAACTGCACCGGTTGGCCCGATCCGGCGCATCACATGTCGTGCCGCGACATCGCGACACTCGCGCAGGCGATCATCAAGGACTTCCCGGAATACTACCATTTCGACGCCGAGAAGACCTTTACCTATCACGGTATCGTTCAGTACAACCGGAACCCGCTGGTGCAGCGTGGCATGGCAGACGGCTTGAAAACCGGCCACACCGAAGCCGGCGGATATGGTGTCGTCGGCAGCGCCGAACATAATGGCCGGCGCGTCATCATGGTGCTGAACGGCATGCCGACCAGTCGCGACCGCGTCGAGGAAAGCGTTCGGCTGATGGGATGGGCCTTTGCGAACTTCCAGAACGTGACGCTGTTCTCTGCCAACGACGTGATCGAAAACGCGCCGGTGTATCTCGGCAACCGCGCGTCCGTGCCATTGGTCGGCGGACGCAATCTGACCCTCACCATGCCGAGCAGCTGGCGCAGTAACGCGCATATCGCCATCAGCTACGACAGCCCGATTCCCGCCCCGATCCGCGCCGGCGACACGGTTGGCAAACTGACGGTGACCGGCCACGGCGTGCCGCAGACCGACGTGCCGTTGCTGGCCGGCGAGGATGTTGGCCGGATGGGTATTCCTGGGCGGGCCGTGGCGGTGCTGCAGCATTTGATTACGGGGGCTTGAGAGCGAAGGAGAAGCAGTTCTTTGTCGAAACGAAGAACCAAAAAATTTTTGGATCATAAGACCCGCTTCCGGAGAGAACCGCGACAGAAATCCAAAAGTCTTTTGTTTCTTTTCTTCAGAAAAGAAGGCCTGCCTTACCTATGACCTCCCGCTTCATCGTCCTCGAAGGCGGCGAGGGCGCAGGAAAAACTGGCCTGCTCGCGTTTCTTGCTGACGCGTTGGCCAAGTCCGGCCATGACGTGCTGCAGACGCGCGAACCCGGGGGTACACCGGAAGGTTTGGAGCTGCGCGCCCTGCTGTTGGCCGATCGCGGCCTCGACTGGGATCCCGGCGCCGAACTTCTGATGATGACCGCGGCGCGCCTACAGCATGTGAAACACGTCATCGCACCAGCGCTTGCAGACGGCCGTGTTGTGCTATGCGACCGGTTCATCGGCTCCACGCTCGCCTACCAAGGTGCCGGCCGAGGGTTTTCAGCCGACCTGATCAGGCACCTTCACAAGGACTTCGTCGGTGGCCTGATGCCGGACATCACCATCCTGCTCGACATCGATCCTGAAATAGGGTTGCGTCGGAGCCGCGCGAGGCTGCAGCAACAGCACCAGGATGAAGGACGGTTCGAAGCCCTGACGCTCGATTTCCACAGGCGCGTCAGGCAGTCATTCCTGAGCCAAGCCGGCGCCGGCACCATAGTGGTGGATGCGGGTCAGGCTCAGGAGCATGTGCAGGCGGAAGTATTACGCAGGCTCTTGCTGCACTTGTTATGAGCAAGAAACTGCGATGCGCTCAAACTTTCTCGGCTACACAGATAAAGTAGCCATTGTGCCAGGTGCTATCCTTGCCGTGCGGTTGAGCGTGGGTGTTGTCCATGGTCGTGCGCACCTCGATGCTGAAAAGCGGCCGCAGCTCGGCGAGTTTGAGACCCTCGACGGTTCCTTCCCTGACAGCCCGCCAATTCCAATCGTCCACGATGATGACGCAATACTTGTCGAGCGCCGGACGGGCTATTCGCATGCCATCGAGTTGATCCTGACGGCTGTGCGGGCCGTCGAATAAATAGACGTTGAAAGTGCCCAACGCGTAGTAATCGACGGCTCTGAAATCGCTTTCGATGAATGTGACGTCCGCTTGCGACTTGAATCGAGCGACGTTCGCGTTGAACTCATCTTTCGGACCACCAAACAACGACCAGTTGTCGATAGCAACTGCTCTCACGTCGTTGCCATTTATAGCTGAACACAACGTTGAGCCTGCCCAGCTTCCGACCTCAAGATAATGCGCCCTGGGCAACGATCGAATGAGGTTGTTGATGAGACGACGATAGGTCCTGCCGGACATCCCTCGTATCTCGAGGACCGCAGGATCGAGCTGACTATCGCCAAGCAACGCAGCCGAGAGCGCATCTTTGACCTTTGCAACCAAGTCCCGTGGACCTGCAGCGACCCGCACCTCCTCCGAGGCAAGAGCCGCCGACCAAAACGATGCAGCTCCGCCATGATAGAGCACCATCTCGTCGATAAGCTCTGGATGCAGCAAAACTCGGTTTGGGTCCGAACTGATCCAGCTTTGAATGACGTCGCGGGATTGTCCAGCCTCTCCGATGACCCTGAGGCAGGCAGCGAGCCGCGCAGCGATACGTGGGTCAGGCGGGTTTAGAGGAAGCCCCCTTCTGAATACCTCGATCGCGTCGGCTGATCGCCCAGTTTGCTGGAGCGACCTACCGAGACTGGCATAGTGCGCCGGCTCAGCGGGTGCGATGTCCAACGCCCGGCGGTAGGCAATTCCCGCCGCTGCATGATTGCCGGCGGCGCTTAGAACATGGCCCAAATCCGCGTTCAGCTCGGCGCTGTCGGGCTCCAGCGTCAAGGCCGCCCGGAACGCATCCTCGGACTCTGCGAGTTGGCCTCGGTCGCGTAACAAGGCCGCCAGGCGCGTCAGAAGCAGGACAGATCGGGGAAGATACGTAATTGCGCTACGAAGCGCATCGATCGCGGCCAGGTGCTGATTGTGCCTGACAAGGGTCTCTGCCAAGCCAAGTTGGGCCGGCTCGTGACCGGGGTCCAGTGCCACCGCGCTGCGAAAGGCATCCGTCGCCAGTTTCATCTGGTTCAGTCCCGCAGCGGCGCGGCCACGCTGGTCCTGTAGGTCACGTATCGTTGCGGGCGGAAAGTCTGACGCGAGCGCTTTTTCGGTCAGGCGAAGTGCTTCGGAAAACCTCTTCTCCCTCAGCAGCAGACGGCCATATTTGAGGTATGGCTCCGGACCCGCGTTCGAACCGTCGATGGCCGCGAGCAGCTCGACCTCTAGCCCAGAAACCATGATGTTGACCTAAGCCGTCCAAATAGGGGCTTACAAGGCCAAAAGAGCGTCAGATGCAACCTCTTAAAACTTGACCGATGCATTCATGCCGATTGTCAGCGGCCGCAACGTGAAACCTTGGTTGTTTCTGACTGATTGGCCAAGATAATTGATGTCGTAGAGGCTCGACGCCGACCCCTGGATATCGGGACGCTGGATGATCTGG
>CAZZVF010000097.1:0-9528 GCA_964657355.1 uncultured Buchnera sp. | reverse complement strand
AGCGTAGCAATCCGTCCCTTAACGCAGTATCAGCACGCGTCTGCATGGCTGGGTCCAGGCTTGTGTGAACGATCAAGCCACCTTCGCTGGTGACATCCTGACCAAATCTCTCAATCAGCTGCCGTCGCACCTCAGCGTCAAACCATTCGGAGCCAGAAACGCCGGCTGGCTTGCGGTAGGCATTTGGAACGAGAGCTTCGGCGTGCGCCGCATTTGCTTCATCCTGATTGATGGTATGGGTCTCCACCATGCGATCAATCACCCAGTCCCGTCTCTGCCGCGCAGCATCCGGAAAGTGGAACGGATTGTAGTTGCTCGGGGATTTCGGGAGCGCAGCTAACATTGCAGCTTCGCCTACAGTCAACTCGTCCAAAGGCTTGTTGAAGTAGGTCTGCGCTGCGGCGACGACGCCATATGAGCCTTGGCCTAGGTAAATTTCGTTCAGGTAGAGTTCGAGGATGCGATCTTTACCAAGCGCACGATCTATCCGTCGAGCCAGCAACAGTTCCTTTACTTTTCGATCGACGGAAACAGAGCTCGTCAAGCCGAGCATGTTGCGTACAAGTTGCTGTGTGATTGTTGAGGCACCAATCGGGCGACGATTCTCGCCGACGTGTTGAAGGTCAGTGGCGGCCGCGCGGGCGATCGCAAGAAGGTCGATTCCCTGATGAGTGTAGAAGTGCTGGTCCTCGGCGGCGATGAATGCCTGTTTAATTCGATCCGGGATAGCATTGATAGGAACAAAGATTCGTCGTTCGCTTGCCAGCTCGTCCATTAGGCGATCGTCGCCTGCGTAAACGCGGCTCATCGTCGGCGGCTGATAGGTCCGTAGCCCGTCCAGTGTGGGCAGGTCAGATGCATATTTTTGATAAAGGCTGTAGCCGGCTATACCGCCTATTCCAATGAGGACCACAGCCATCGCGAAGAGCAATCCGAAGATGCCTCTGATCGCCGCCAGAAACCTGCTCTGCTTACGTTTAGGCCGCTCTTGAGCCGACGCTGACTGCGTCGAAAGTCGTTCACGCGGCGAATTCATCACTGGAACCCTTATCGCCCGCGCACCTGTGAGATGCGCGGCGTGCCACAATCGTTAACCTGCGATGCGGATCGCCGGCGCTGATGCTGAAAAAAATCCGGTCAGAGCTCGGCAGATCGAGGTAGCTAACATGGCACGATGAGCCGGCCGCCGCAACGCCGCCTCGTCGGCACGATTAGACATGAAGCCCATCTCGACTAGCACGCTCGGTATCTCGGCCGCCTTGAGCACGGCAAAAGCCGCATGACGCGCCGGATTGTCCAGGAGCGGGAGCTCCTGGCCCAACGCTGTAACAATGTGTTGTTGGGCGTGCGCAGACTCGATCCGGGTCTCATGCTTAACAAGGCTCGCCAATATGTCCGCGACCTTAGGCGATATGCGTGAACCCGCAGGCCCGGCGTATCGATCAGCCGCATTTTCGCGAGCGGCCAGACCGGCTGTCTGAGTGTCGGACGCGGTACTTGCAAGTGTGTAGACGCTGGCGCCCTGAACACCATGGTCCAAAACAGCATCCGCGTGCAGCGAAATAAACAGTGCGGCACCGCGTGCCTGAGCAATCGCGACTCGGTCTTCAAGAGGGATGAAGATGTCATCCTGTCGCGTCAGGGAGGCGCGGAATTTACCGATGGATCTAAGCTGTGCCGCGAGCTCCATCGCAGCCGCTAACGCGATGTGCTTCTCATAGGTGCCAGAGACGCCAATTGCGCCGGGATCCTTCCCACCGTGGCCAGCATCAAGGACGATCAAGGGAGCGGGTTTGGCAGCCGATGGCAGGCGCCCCCCGCCGCGACCGGCTTCCGCGAGTGCTGCCGCGGGCAACATAATGGCAGCACCGAAGCCGTGCCCAAGTAACAAACGACGGGTATAAGCGGGATCTACCGGCATTCCGGAAAGCTACCACAAAGGGTTTACAAACTCACCTTAGTCATTGATGAAACACCAGACATGTGGTCGCGGCGCAACAATCGTTGCGGAAACCGATCTTTGCTGCGTATCAAGCGGCAGGCGGCAATCGTCGTGTGACGGCCGAGTTCACATGAGCAAGTGACCATGCTTGCAGTGGAGCCGATTTTGGGCCATGTCCAAGAGGTGCGATCAAGACGAGCCTCGTAGCCGATCTCTAAATGGCAGCGAGGGGGTGGCCGCGACACGCGCTTGGCGCGACCAACGGCAGACTGCGTCCGCGGCCGAGTGGCTCGGGCAATAACCTCAAAGGCCATGGCAAGACACAAGATCGCCTCCTCACCAAGCCCCTCCGCAGTGCTGCGGCGGAGCGTGGCGGACGCGCTAGCCGGGTCATCGATCATCCCCCAATTGGCCTTAGACGCCGCGCCCCTGAGGGTGTGTTTCGCGGCTCCATGGCCCTGGAGTTCCACATTATATGACAAAGCGTATGCTAATCGACGCCAGCCACGCGGAAGAAACTCGCGTGGTGGTGCTGGACGGTAATCGGCTCGAAGATTTCGATGTAGAGACCCAATCGCGCCGGCAGCTCAAGGGCAACATCTATCTGGCAAAGGTTGTCAGAGTAGAGCCGAGCTTGCAGGCCGCTTTCGTAGAGTATGGCGGCAATCGCCATGGCTTCCTAGCCTTTGGCGAGATCCACCCGGACTACTACCAGATTCCCGTGGCCGATCGCCAACGGCTTCTCCAGCTACAGGAAGAGGAGGCTCGCGCCGACGAAGAGGCTGACGACGACGACGCTTCATCCACTACTGCCGCAAGCCTGCAACGGGTCGAGGTTGGTAGCGGGACCACTGCTCAGAATGTCCAGACTGTTGAGGAAGTCGGTGGCACCACAGAATTTGCCCCCGACGAAGCCTTGATTGGTGCGGATCTATCACCGGAGAGTGTCGAACCGCCCGATCTAGGTGCGGATCGAAAAGAAACGGCTCGGGGCGCTCACCTCGATCATGAACCTGAGGTGCCTGATCTCGCCACCGAGGTTGCGGCTCAATCTGATGCCGCTCCTGGAACCCGGGTCCGGCAGATCGCAGCCGATACCCATATGCCGGCAACGGTGGCTGGGGAAGCCGAGCAAGCGGATGAGGGGCGGAACTTCAGGTCCAGTTCTCGCTTTGTGCGCACCTACAAAATTCAAGAAGTCATCAGGCGGAGGCAAATCCTCTTAATTCAGGTTGTGAAGGAGGAGCGGGGAACAAAAGGAGCGGCCCTAACAACGTACATCTCCTTGGCAGGCCGGTACTGCGTGCTGATGCCTAACTCTCCCAGGGGCGGCGGTATATCAAGGAAGATCACTTCCGCAGCCGACAGGCGCCGTTTGAAGGAAGTCACGGCTGAACTGGACATCCCGCGTGGTATGGGCCTCATCATCAGGACTGCAGGTGCCATGCGGCCAAAGGCGGAAATCACACGCGACGGTGAGTATCTGCTCAGGCTCTGGGACGACATCCGCGAGCAGACGATGCAGTCCACCGCACCCGCGCTAATCTACGAAGAAGCAAGCCTTATCAAGCGAGCAATTCGCGACGTTTATTCACGCGATGTAGACGAATTGCTCATCGATGGGGAGGATGGCTGGAGGGCCGCACGCGAGTTCATGCGGATGCTTATGCCGACGCATGTGAAGAAGGTACAACTTTGGCCACAAGGTGGCCAACCTTTGTTCGCCCACCAGCAGGTTGAATCAATGCTCGATTCAATGCTGAACCCGACGGTTCAACTGCGATCCGGTGGGTATCTCGTCATTAATCAGACAGAGGCGCTGGTTGCGGTCGATGTGAACTCAGGCCGCTCCACTCGCGAGCGCGGCATCGAAGAGACGGCTTTGAGGACCAATCTGGAGGCTGCTGACGAAGCGGCCCGGCAATTGCGCCTGCGTGACTTGGCGGGCCTCATAGTCATCGACTTCATCGACATGGAGTCAAAAAAGCACAACGCGATGGTGGAGCGCCGGATGGCCGAGGCTCTCCGGAGCGACCGCGCGCGTATCCAGGTCGGGCACATAAGCCATTTCGGACTTATGGAGCTTAGTCGCCAGCGCCTGCGTCCCTCGCTCGCTGAGACCAGCCTGACAATTTGCGAATATTGCGCTGGAACAGGGCACGTCAGGAGCACGGAGAGTGCGGCACTTCACGTGCTTAGAGAAATTGAGGAGGAAGGTGGCCGGCAGCGCAATGCGGAAATCCTCGTGCATGTCGCGGGAGCGACCGCGCTTTATATCCTCAACCACAAGCGGCACCGCTTAGGCGAAATCGAGCAGCGCTACCGAATGCAGGTTAGCTTTGCCGCCGACGAGACGCTACACGCCGCCCAGACGCGAATCGATCGAGTACGCATTCAGAGTGTCGTCGAGGAGCCCCAGGTTCCTGTCTCGATTGCCACACGAGCTTTGCCGGAGCGGTCACCCGTTGCACCATCGACACCTACTATACCTGGGAACAATGGCGCCGAACCCGCGCCTGAGCCGGCCGTCGATTTCGGTGCGCGAACTGATCCGGATGCCTTGCCCGGCGAAACAGCCGAAGAAGGGGAACAACGCAGAAAGCGCCGGCGGCGGCGGCGGCGCGGTGGTCGGCGAGATGAGGCTCCTGTGCAGGAAACGGCGCCATTGCCGCTCGATGCCGAACAACCAGAAATCGTCGCGCACCAGGCGAATGCCGAGCCCGCTGAGTATCAGCCGGCGGCTATTGGGGAAGCAGAAGCAGCGGCAGATGCAGAAGCAGGACCGCAAGCAATTGCGGTTCCCGGCCACGACGAAGCGACGGAGGCTGAACAGGCTTCAGCAAAACGTGGCCGCCGTGGGGGGCGTCGCCGGCGAAAGCCGAGCTCGGAAACCGAGGGGCAGCCTGGACCCGCGCCGTATGTCGGTCCGACGCCTGCGGACCCATTTGCCGTCACCGGTTTGGATATGTTCGAAGCGCTCGAGGGTTTGACTACACGGCCGCTAGAGCCGGTGAGTGCGTCGCCGCCCCAAACAGTAGCAGAACCTGAACCTGAGCACGTGCTTGGTATGGCTTCGGAGGGGCACAACCAACCTGATACCAAGCCGTCGACGTCGACACCAAGTTCCGTCGATCTCCCGGCAAATTCGGCTGAGCCGCTCAATGAGGCTTTGGAAAGTTCTTCTGCTTCTGGGCCGCCGGCCGACGCGGTGCCTGATGAGCAGACTCCGCTGCCTTCGGCGCTTCAGCCGATCCTAGTTGGAGAAATTGAACCTACTCAGGAGAAGAGGCGAGGGTGGTGGAGGCGTTAACCAACATCACGTAGAGCCAACCCATAATGCGACGTGCGGGCCAGCATCGCCATCGGTGTTGGCCCAGTTCGCGTCGTACGTTTGTGTCGGGTAAGTGGCAGTTTCGAGGCTCTACCCGACCTTAGACCGCTGCGCGCCGCTTGCGTCTGCGGACCATTCTCCTGAAGCCAGCTGCCTGTTGCTGCCTCCAGGTTCCTGTCGCCATCGCTTCTTCGGCCGACGGATCGCCAGTGCGCCTGTAATCTTCTGAGAAGTCGGCGGATGCAAACAGGATGTCCCAGAAAGGAAATATCGCGCCGTAATTGCTGCTCGCCCGGCCTGCGGCGCGGATGCCGTGGTGCGCGCGGTGGAAGCGGGGCGAGACCAGCAGCCGATTACCGATTGAGCCGAAACTAACCCGCGCGTTCGAATGGCTAATGCTTTCGAGCAGGCGAAGCAGAAGAATGATCAGGGGAAACTGCATCGGTGGAATGCCGATTATCAGTCCCAGCGCCATAAACCAGGCAAACGCAATGACATCATCCAATACATGGTTTCGGTCATCCGACCAGAATGTCATTTGCCGCTGTGCGTGATGGACGGCGTGAATTGCGTACCACCAACGATATCTATGGGAAAGCCGATGCCTCCAGTAATCGGCGCAGTCGAGGATTAGCACATAGATAAGGAACGTAACGACCTGATGTCCGAGCAGGCCGGGTATCAGTGCCTCCAGAGTTGGAGGGACCCATCCGTGGTCGGTAAGCCAGCCGTTGATATAAACCTGAACCTGATAGAACAACACGAACGTCACGAGAGGCATGACGCCGATCCGTGAAATCAGGGTATAGACGACGTCGACACCGACAGCCTTGCTGTCTGGCCAGGCTTCAAGCCGGTAGTTGCGCTCGATCGGCACGCAGATGGCAAGCATCAGGAGCACCTGGGCCACGCCATAAAGTGCGAACAGCAGCCAACCGTATCCGATGTCATCCCACTGCATCAGTCCCAGATCATAGAGGGCCGGTACCAGGAAGGTTTCGTGCAGCCAGCCAGCTGCCAGGGAGAAAGGATCGAGCATGCTGTATAATAGTGCCGTCGGGGCGGCGCCGATAGTGACAGGTGGTGCAAACCGCGACTCGCACGCGTTGTCCCGTTAAGAGGATAGTTACTTGCAGCCAAGCGCGGAAAGTTCGCCGACCATCCCGGTCTTGATCGTCGAGGATGACTTTTTGGTAAGGATGACCCTTGCCGAAGCGATGACTGATGACGGCTTTCAAGTTGTCGAGGCAGAAACCGCAGGTCAGGCGCTCGAGCTACTTGTTGAGCATCCTTTAATCGAGATGCTCGTGACCGATCTCGGCCTCTCAGGAACAATGAATGGCAAGACGCTAGCGGAGGCTGCCCGAAAGTACAGGCCAGGCTTGCCAGTCCTCTTCATGACGGGCCGGCCGGACCTGATTACGGCAGATCCGGCTGCCCGTGAGGCGCTTATCGGTAAGCCCTACACCCCTGACGAAGTATGCTCCGCCGCACGGCGACTCTTGGCGCAACCCTAAAGGTCGGGCGCTTCCTTAACGCTTCGGTGGCTCACCGTGCCCGCCAGGCGCGGGATGGGGTGCAGGGCGTGGTGCTGGTGCAGGTGCTAGGTGAGGTGCAGGCGCCGAGGGCGGAGCAGGCGCACGGACGGCTGGTTCAGCTGGCCGTACCATCTGTGGCCGGGGGGCAGGTGGATGCTCGATTGGCCGCGGCGCCGGAGTTGGTCGCGGTGTAGGGGCAGGTCTTGTTGGTACGGCTTGATGGAGTTCACCCGAAGCGGGATGAGCAACAGGGCTAGGCTGTGTTGGTCTTGTGGTGAAGGGGCGGCGGGTTTCAGGCGAACCGACGTGGGGCTCAGCCGGTCTAGAGGGAGCAGAAACATGTGGTTCCGGGCGACCTAAATTCTCTCGCTGCGCCGGCTTGTTAGTGCTGTCCACTCGGCCTGGACGATTGACCTCAGGACGTGCCGGCTGCCCTACACCAAGCCCGGGGCGATTTGCCCCCAAAGAACCAGGTTCAGAGTTTGGGCCGTGAGGGGGCGCGTGATTGGCTAAGCCAGGCTGCGTCTCAATTGCTGGCGCGGTTGGCCGCCCAGCGTTTGGTTGCCGCAGGGTGGGCCGAGCAAAAGCACCGGGCCCGGCAGAAGGTGCCGGTAATCCCGGCCGACCGCCGTTGGGCGCTCCTGGCGCGGCCGGCACGGGTCCACCATGGACCTGTGTCGCGGGCACTGCATGAACGTTGTTCGGCAACGCGGCATGCCGCAACTCAGGAGCGCTACGCGTTCCAACGCGTGAGGCAATCTGCGGGCCTGGCGCAGCAGGTCGGCGATTGCCGGCGGGCAGGGACACGTTGTACCGGCGTGCGGTAGCTGGTGTAAGATTTGGAGTGGCAGCTGTCGGTGCGACCGGAAGTTTACCGCGGAGCGGGCGAGCAGCGTTCAGCGCAACTTCGGGCAAAGGTCTGCCCGCCTGGCGCACACCTTCACCGCGGGCAAGAGCAGCGGCTGGCATCACCGTTGCAGCACGGCGATTAATAAATACGTTTGTCTGCCGAATATTAACATTGTTGATGTATGTCGGGCCACGTTGGATGATGTCCCGCGGAACCCCATACCGACTGTTGATCCGCGCAAAGTAATCCGGTCGGGCGTGGTACCAGGGATAGTATGGCTCACGCGGGCCGAGCGGGATCCATGCTGGTGCTCCACCCCCTGCTAACTCGCCGATCGCGAAGCCCACGGCAGCGCCGGCGAGGACAGCCCCGCCTACATCGACGAAGCTGACCATCGCAGGAGAATAGACGGGGTATTCGTCGGCAGGAGCGTCCGGTGCGCCGGCAATCCATCCCCAACGATCCTGGATCTGAACCCAGCGGCCATAGTGGAATGGTGCAAAGCCCCACTGAGCATTGTCCACCCAGGTCCAACCCCAAGGCGCGACGTAGGCCCAATGCCCATCTCGATAGGGCGCCCAACCAGAAGCCACGTCGTTGGGATACCAGACCTGACCATAATCTTGTGTCTGGCTCCAGCTACCGTATCGTGAAAGCTCAGCTCCACCCGTCATATACTGGACCTGCTGACGAACCTGAGGCGGTGCGGTTGCAACTTGAGCAGCCGCCTTGAGCTGTGCCGCGAGGAAATCATCCTGTTGGAGCGGGCCGGTGTTGCCCTGAAATGTGTCACTGCCGCCTATGGATGCGGTTTGGTTTGCCGAGACATCGAGTTGCAACCCCGTACCACTTACGTGCGCGGTGCCCTCTACGACGGTGACGATCGTTGCGTCGTTCGTGTCGCCCGCGACAATCTCGTAGCGCCCCGGGCCGGAAAGCTGGACCGCGCCGCGCGGCGTCGTGACCGTAATCGTCTGCCCCTGTTCCGAGGCCCCTAGTTGCAAGAAGATAGCACCCTGTGGTTCGGTGAGATTGACTTGCTGTTGATCAAGTGCCGCGACGTCGAGTTCGGTTGAGCCGGCCATGACGATTCGATCGTCCGCGACTTGCAATTCCGCTTGCGCCTGAGTTTCCGTCCAGAAGGCTTCGCCCGTTGTAATGGGATAATTCAGCGATGCAGCGTTCCAATGATCTTCACCGCTGGCATGGAAGGATACGGATCCGTTAATCCTAGCGATGCGCCCAGCGATTTGCGGCGGATCAGCGCTGTCGTTCCCTCCCTGTTCGGCTCCTGGTGGAGGCGCTGGCTGGGCCAGTGCTGGCCACACGGCACCCAGAGTAAGGCTGGTCGTTGCAAGCCAAAGGCTCAGCCTGAACGAGCGAGAGGAAACGCGCATAATCAAATAACTCCATTTTTCGACGGCTGGACGTCACGCAACACACAAGGCGGCAATGATGGCAGGAACAGGAACGTAGAGGTAACGCACCGTTACAGCACCAGTTCGCCGCCGGTGACATAGTGTGACTCGTGATCAAACCCCCTGACTTGGCGCACGGATTCCCTCATCTACTATTTATCGAAGCGAGGCTGGGCGTCCGGCCAGGGGAGATTTGAAATGTTAAAACGGGTTCTGCAGCGCGCATGCGCGCCGGGCGCGCTTCTGGTCGTGGGGCTTTTAGGTGGCTGCTACACCTATCCTTATGGCTACTACGGCGGCTATTATGGCTACCCTGGAGGCTATTACGCCGGCGGCTACGGATACCCGGGCTATGTAGGCTCGGGTGTGCTCATCGGTGGCTGGGGCTGGGGTTACCATCCTGGTTGGGGATATGGCTGGCGTGGTGGCTACGGCGGTTGGCGCGGCGG